>CALIBP010000179.1 GCA_938048165.1 uncultured Alphaproteobacteria bacterium
TTCGCCGATACCGTCGAGCGCGCAAATTTATTTATGGAAGCAGGCGCGGATTGCCTGTTTATCCCCGGCACCAAGGATCCCGAAATCATCCGACGGCTGGTCACCGAAATTGATGGACCGCTGAACATCATGGGCGGCGCCGGATATCCCGACGTGGCAACGCTAGCTGCGCTTGGCGTAAAGCGCGTCACGGTCGGCGCCTCAATGGCACGGGCCGCCTATGCACAGCTGGTTCAGTTCGCCGCAGAATTCAAATCAGCAGGGACTTATGGATTTGCAGATGACGGCGAAAGCAACGCCACGATGAATGCTATTCTTGGTGGTTAGGCAGCAAACGACGCCGGATCGCCAAAGCACCTACAAATCCAAGCAACATCAGTTGCAGTCCGACTGGTGGTACCGGCACAGCGGCTGGCGCATCGGCCAGTGTCAGCGTAGTGGTGCTAAACGTTAAATCGGTGATGTATTCTTCGCCGAAGTTGACATTCACCAGCTCTCCAGAACTCGGATTAAGCGTCGTATCGCCAAAATTATTAGGATTCTGAATTCTGCCGGTCCCGTCCGACCGCAACTCAACCAGCGCTGGATGATAACGGCCGGTATCGACTTCCCGACCATTAAAAATAAAATCGCCAACCAGATCTGTGAGCTGCAGTCCATCCGTCAGGTTTGCGCCTGCCGCCACTTCAAAAGACAATGAGCTGCCCTGGGTATAAAACTCGGCACGACCAATTGCTCGCGTCAGCGCAAAGGCAGGAAAGCCAGATGGTGTCGCCGCCAGCGATCCAGATACGTTGTAACTTACGCTGTTCAGGATGGGATCACTATAGACGGTCCCGGCTGTCAGCGGCCCCGCGATATCTATACTCAATGCAAAGGTCGTGACATTGCTGAATATTGTCGTCTTGCCAAAATCGGAGGCCTGGAAGTTGATCACAAATGCATGCGCTGAAGATAAATTCAGAAAAAGGCAGCAGGTCACGACAGCGCGCAGAAGATGTTTTTTTACTGACATAGACCTTTCCAACCAATACGGGCCTTCGGAAGCACGCAATTTTCCAACCCATAACGTCCTCAGAGGCAGACCGAGTCCACTGTTCGCTGTCGGGTGGAAACCCCTCGCCGTTGCATATGTGCACCAGCGAGGGGAATTATTCCGATTTATTGCAGTGTCTTATTCAAAAGCACGGTTATCGACAATGTCTTCATAATTGGCATTGGCCATCGTCATATTCCAGCCAACTGTCCAGTTATAGGTATCCTCCCAACGTTCCCGCGTATAAGGCTGCGGTGGCGCATGCAACAGGCGCTGATGGCGAAAATCATCGGCGTCCAGCCGACCACCGGTCTCATTTACAAAATAGTGAATGTATGGCGTTGGGTCTTTAGCCAACACCTCGCAGGCCCGTGCCTGGGCACGAAACATCGCGGCCAGCGTCGGTCCATCAAGATCATCCCCCGCCGCTTCAGCGCGGGTTGAATGGGATTCCATAAGGACTCGAAGCCCCTCTTTCTCGGCAACGCTGATCCACGGTTCCATCAGGCTGACCGCTGAAACCGTCCCCATTTTGAGCGCCTCGATCCGCTGCGGCATTGAGCCGGCATTGGTAACCTTGACGTTTTCCTTGGCGAGAAAACCTTCGATCATTTTCAGTGTGACGAAATGCGATCCGTTATTCGGGGTGACAGCGATTTCCTTGTTCTTGAGCATTTCCGGTTCATAAATGTCAGAATCGCCCTTAACGACGATCGCGAATTTTGACATGGAGGCGCCCAGTGAGACGATCTTGCGTGACCGCAATCCACCCGCTTCGGCTTCAACAGCACGTTTGACGATACCCCATTCGCACATGCGGAATTGGTCGATACCACCATCGTTGTAAACTGAGTCCAACGGGCGATCGAATACAGAATCAAACTGAACGGTGTGAGATGTGGTGACCTGTGCCATCCCCGGCGTCGTCACATATTCGATATTCAAGCCTTCGTCTTGAAAGAAACCTTCGTCGCGCGCCACGAGGACCGGTAGGTCATGGACCGCGTTCATTACCGCCAATTTGACGGGCGTAGCATTCGTCATCTTTTATTCCCCTGTTAATCGTTGGTCGTTGGTCGATTATTATTAAGACGCGTATGGTCAGACTTTCATGATCTCTGCGTCCTTGTATTCCGAGCCTTTAGCACATGGCAGCCTCGTCATGTCCGACATGGTACCGTAGACTGGTTATATCCAATAAACCCTATCACGATTCAGGTCTTTGTCAGCATGGCTCTTTTAAAATCGGATGCGACCAAAGGCATCTGTATCATGACTTTGGGCGCCGGTGTGCTGTCGATGAACGACGCGGCGACAAAATATCTCGCGGAATCCTATCCCATGGGTCAGGTGCTCGGCCTGCGCCAACTGGCGGCTTTGTTGATGATTATCGTCTATGTCTGGTGGTCAGATTCCTGGCGTGATTTGCGGATCAACAACCGTTCCGGACATGCCTGGCGCGCCGCTATTCATGTCGCCAGTGCCGTGGTGATCATCTGGGCCCTAACGCTCCTACCGATCGCAACCGTCACAGCCATCGTATTTTCCTCGCCCATCGTCGTGCTGGTTTTTTCAATGCGCTTCGTCGGCGAACATGTCTCCTGGCAACACTGGGTCGCGGTTATCTTCGGATTCGGTGGTGTGCTCGTCATCATCCGACCGGGCAGCGTCAATTTCGAATGGGCCCTGCTGGTCGCCGTCGCCGCGGCCTTTGTCAGCGGCTTCCGAGACCTGATGACGCGCCGCCTGTCACGTACCGACACCTCTATTTCGATGCTGTTTTGGGCGTCTATCCTGCTGATTATTGTCTCCTTCCTCACCCTTCCTTTGGGCTGGAAACCGCTAACCCTTGCATCATCGTTCTGGTTTATCGTCAACGGCCTGCTGAATGCCGGGGCGCATTTTCTGATGATCGAAGCACTCAGGCTCGGCGACGCCGCGCTGGTATCACCTTTTCGCTATACCGCCATTTTGTGGGCCACGCTGACGGGGTTTCTTGTCTGGCATGAGTTTCCCGACACCCCGACGATGATTGGTGCGGCGATGCTGATTGTCAGCGGCGTCATGATCATCCGGCGGCAATAACCGCGCTAGAATACCTATAGATCAGGCCGGCTCAGAATGAACGACTGGCGTTTGAGTATTTCAACATACCATGACGCCAGAGCCGGATAGTCTTCTCGCCAGCCGGGAATGACATCACGATATTCCATGTAGCCCAGCGCACAGGCCACGGAAATTTCTCCCATCAGAGGCGGATCATTGAAATCCCCCGCCTGTTTGTCGAGCAGGGCCAGCGCGCCGGCCGCCTTCCCCATCTGGCGGTCGATCACGCCCTGGGTTCGCGTGTCGTCGGGCTTCTGGCTTTCCTGCGAAATGGCAATGATTGCCTCACCGAAACCATCGCCCAGCGCTTCCAGAGTCAGCACCGCCCAGCGCTCATCGCCGGATTCCGGGATCAGCTTGGGGCCGTTATTAAGAGAATCCACAAATGCACAAATCACCGGCGAATCGAGCAGCACCTGACCGGAATCGAGCACCGCGACCGGTACTTTACCCAGCGGATTAAACTCGGGCACTACTTCCGCCCGCTCTTCGCGCGTCAGCGTCACCCATTCAACCTCATTGCCAAGGCCAGTTTCGCAGGCCGCAACACGAACCTTGCGAGCATAGGGCGAATTGCCGGTAAAATAACATTTCATCTGACTCTCTCCTGAATTTTGAACGGCCTTCGCCGATTTTATTGAGCCAAATTTATCGCATAGAACCGGGTGGCAAACAACGCAACCTAACCAGATTGGAAATCGATCTCAAATGATCTCGTCTTCATCAAAGAGCGGGTCTTCCGTCAACTCGTCTTCGATCCGTTCAATGCGGCCTTCGGCGCGTGGTGCGGAGGCAAACTCGGCAATGTGAAACACCGCATCGCCTTCATTGACAACCGGCAGGTTGGCTCTGCCGATGATGATCCCCGGTGCATTTGCCTTTATTTCAAATTCTTTCTCACCAAGCGGGTCGGACACAATGCCGATCACCTCATCGGCTTTTACCGCCGCGCCCGCCTTGGCCAGGGAATGCAGAATCCCGGCTTCCGGCGCGCGCACCCAGTAGCTCGATTTTGAGAACGCCGAGGGAATCTTGCTGTTGGCGGTTGACCGCCCGGACACCATACCGAGCTGATTCATGACCCGCAGAATACCCTTCACCCCAACACGGACCGGGAACTCATCAATCCGCAGGGCCTCGCCTGCCTCATAGAGCAGAACATCGACGCCTTTTTCCTTTGCCGCCTTGCGCAGCGAACCGTCCCGTAACCGGGAGCGCAGGATGACCGGCGCGCCAAAGGCCACAGCCAGCTCCTCGGTCTCTGGCTTTGAGGGTGATATGCGGATTTGCGGCAGGTTCGTCCGGTGATTGGATGCGGAATGCAGGTCGATCCCCCAGTCGCATTTGGCGATAATCTCTTTTGCGAATAAATAGGAAAGCTGGCTGGCCAGCGCACCATGTTCACTGCCTGGAAAGGTTCGGTTGAGATCGCGCCGATCAGGAAGATACCGGTTATGGGTGATAAAACCAAAAACATTGACGATGGGTACACAGATCAGCGTGCCTCGCATACGTTTCAAAGCCGGTGCCCGTAACAGACGCCGGATGATTTCCACACCGATGATCTCATCGCCATGAATGGCGGCACTGACAAATATTGTCGGGCCGGGTCGACGGCCATGGATGATATGGGCTGTCAATGAAATCGGCGTATGATCCGACAACATAGAGATCGGCAAATCAACGGTCGCGCGGGTCCCAGCGGCAATCGTTTCGCCACCGAATTCAAAGGGCGCGCGTGTGGGTTTTTTAGCCTTTACCGCGGGTGCGGGTTTTGTTTGGACGGGCATATTTTTCCATAAACTCTATAATTTTGGAGGCGACATCAATGCCGGTGGCCTCTTCCAGCCCCTGCAATCCGGGAGACGAGTTGACCTCCATGACGACCGGACCGTGATTGGAGCGCAACAGGTCAACACCACATACATTCAAACCCAGAATTTTTGCTGCCCGCACCGCCGTAGACCGTTCTTCGGGGGTAATCTTGATCTTTTGGGCGCTGCCACCGCGATGCAGGTTCGAGCGGAAATCGCCTTCAGCCCCGCTGCGCATCATCGC
>CALIBP010000180.1 GCA_938048165.1 uncultured Alphaproteobacteria bacterium
AGTGGCTTTGCGGCACCGCCCTTTGATTTTCGGGGTGGTATATTATCGATGAAAATTTCAAATACTGAAATCGGCCCATCAACATCCATCGCCGCAGCAACCCGGGGATGCAATTCACCAAACTGCGCCAGCACCGTCGGACCAAGCCGCAAACAACCAGAGCGCCCTGGATGATACCAGCCCGGCGCATCGGTCGAGACCTGCAAATTATTTACCGGCGCGCCGACGGCGGACAATGCTGCCACAACATCGGCCTTGGCATGAAACGCATCAACTGGCTGGGGTTTTACCGCCCAGTTTCGTGATCCCGTCTGACCTGCTCGTACCCCAGCCGCCACTGTCGCCTGACCCTCAGGCGTATCATCCGCATATTGCGGACCAACTTCAAACAAGGCGGGGTTTTCGATACCCCGCGCCTGATTTCGGGCAATTGCCGCGACCAAATTGGGCAGTACCGACGGCCGCATAGTATCGAGATCAGCACTGATCGGATTGACCAGTCGCAAGCAGTCAGGCACGTCGCCAAACAGCGCCACGGTCCTTGAGTCGAGGAATGAGTAGGTTACCGCTTCCACCAAACCATTCGACGCCAGAACCCGACGAATCGTCTCAACCCGGACCTGGGCTGCGTTACGCACGGGATTAGGCACCACCACGTCATTCGGCAAGGGTAAAGCGGGAATATCGTCATAGCCGTGGATGCGCAGCACCTCTTCGACCAGATCGGCTTCCCCTTCAATATCAGGGCGCCAGGGCGGAACCACACAGCGCAACTCATCGCCATCAAGAGCGGGTTTAAACCCAAGGACCGACAGGATTGTCTCCTGTTCGGCGACCGGCACATCGATCCCGCCGAGCGACATAACCCGCGAGGTCCGCAATGTCTGGTTTTTCTGCCAGGCTGGCATCTCGCCCGCGACGGTCAGCTCAGAGGCTTCACCACCGCAGATATCCAGAATCATCCGGCTGGCAATTTCTGTGCCCCACTTAACAGAGGTCGGGTCAATGCCACGCTCAAAGCGATAGCGCGCATCGGAAATAATACCGAGCTTGCGACCGGCCTCTGCGATCCGAATTGGATCAAACAAGGCGACTTCAAGGAAAACGTTTGTAGTGGTTTCGCTGCATCCGGAGGCCATACCACCCATAACGCCACCGATCCCCTGGGGGCCATTATCATCGGCGATTACAATCATGCCGTCTTCAAGAGTGTATTCACGCTCATCGAGAGCTTCGAGCTTCTCACCCGATTTGGCAAACCGCATTGTGAGATTGCCACTCACCTTGTCAGCATCGAACACATGCAGCGGTCGGCCGAGATCGAATGTCGACCAGTTGGTGATATCAACCAGCGCCGATATCGGCCGCAGACCAATGGCCCGCAGACGATCCTGCAGCCATTGCGGGCTTTCGCCATTTTTTACGTTGCGAAAAGTCCGACCGACCACTATCGGACAGGCGTCTCCCGCATCGCCGGAAAAATTACGTTGCCATTGAATAGCGCTCTCAAAGCTACCTGCGACTTTCGTCTCGTCCAACGGCTTCAAGGTGCCAAGCCCCGCCGCAGCAAGATCACGCGCAATCCCGCGCACGCTGGCACAATCACCGCGATTTGGCGTCAGCGCGATATCAATCACCGCATCATCAAGACCAGCCCATTTCGCCCAGCCTTCGCCGACCGGCGCATCGTCAGGCAGTTCGATAATGCCTTCATGATCATCCGACAGCCCCATTTCGCGTTCGGAGCACAGCATACCGTTGGAATCTTCACCGCGGATCTTGGACGGCTTGAGGGTCATATCGGAACCCGGAATATAGCTGCCGCTTGGCGCGAAGACGCCTTTCATCCCGGCGCGCGCATTGGGAGCACCGCAAACCACCTGCTCATCGCCATTGCCGGTATCGACGACACATAGCTGTAACCGGTCCGCATTGGGATGTTGTTTCGCTTCTTTGACATAGCCGATGACAAATGCGGCGAGCGCCTCGCCCCGATCATCGATGGCTTCAACTTCCAGCCCCAGCATCGACAGGCGGTCGGTGATCTCTTCAAGAGAAGCCTCCGTTTCAAGATGTTCCTTAAGCCAGGAGAAGGTAAACAGCATTGCTTAGACCCCGTTCGCGACAGAAGGAATATCAAGCGCGGAAAACCCGTAATGGCGCAGCCATCGCAGATCAGACTCATAAAATGTCCGCAGATCGGGAATGCCATATTTCAGCATCGCCGCGCGTTCAATCCCGAGACCAAAGGCAAATCCCTGATACTTCGTGGAGTCGATACCACAGGCCGCCAGCACGTTGGGATGGACCATGCCGCAGCCGAGAATTTCAAGCCAGTCAGCACCAGCACCAATTGTCAGACCACCGCCTTCTCGTGAACAGCCAATATCCATCTCGGCGGAAGGCTCGGTGAACGGGAAGTAGGACGGGCGAAAACGCGCGGGCAAATCATCAACCCCAAAGAACGCCCGACAGAATTCGATCAGGCAGCCTTTGAGATGTCCCATATGGGTTGTCTCATCAATAACCAGCCCTTCGATCTGATGGAACATCGGCGAATGGGTCGCATCATAGTCAGCCCGGAAGGTCCGTCCCGGCACAACGATGCGGATCGGCGGTTCCTGTTCAACCATGGTACGGATTTGCACGGGCGACGTATGAGTCCGCAACATCAGCCGAGAGCCGTCTTCTTTCTCAGGCAGATAGAAAGTGTCGTGTTCCTGGCGTGCAGGATGCTCCGGCGGAATATTCAGAGCGGTAAAATTATTGAAGTCGGTTTCAATATGCGGCCCTTCGGCGACTTCGAATCCCATCTCACAGAATATCGCCAGCATCTCATCGATGGTCTGGCTGATCGGATGGATACAGCCATCCTGTGCAGGTCGAGCGGGCAGCGTTACATCAATCGCTTCTGCAACAAGCCGTTCATCAAGCGCTCCGGCCTCAAGCTCTTCCTTTCGCGCCGTGATCGCCTCATTGACCGCGACCTTAACGTTATTGATGGCCTGGCCAAGCTCTTTGCGGTCTTCGGGGGCTGCTTTGCCCAGACCTTTCAGGAGCCCGGTGACGCTACCCTGTTTGCCAAGCGCGGCAACACGGATTGCTTCCAGCGCATCGAGCTCCGCCGCGCTTTTGATTTCAGCGAGCAGAGCATCGCGCAAACTATCGAAATTTTCAGTTGTCATCCGCCAATGCCCATTACGCCGCCAGCAACCAGCAGGGCGCCCCTGTCACTAAGGTGACGCCGTACTGGATTATGTGCGGGTAAACCCCAAGCTGCTGAGTCCCGGAACCGCAGGCTTAATCAGCCAGCGCGGCCTGAGCCTGTTCGCAGATTGTCTTAAACGCGGCCGGTTCCCGGATTGCCAGATCGGACAGGACCTTACGATCAAGTTCGATACCGGCCCGATTTAAACCATTCATCAGACGCGAATAGGTCAATCCATGCAGACGGGCGCCAGCATTGATCCGCTGAATCCACAAGGCGCGAAAGCTGCGCTTGCGATTACGACGGTCGCGATAGGCATATTGCAGCCCTTTCTCGACCTTTTCCTTGGCAACCCGAAAGGCGGTTCGGTTACGACCGCGATACCCTTTGGCCTGGGCTAAAACTTTTTTGTGGCGGGCGTGTGCGGCAACGCCGCTTCTAGCACGTGACATGTCGTTTCTCCGTCAGTGTCGGTTCAAAGGTAAGGCATATATTGACGCACGAGCTTGGCATCCTGCGGCGCCAGAGTCGTGGTGCCGCGGGCTTTGCGGCGCATCTTATATGACTTTTCTTCAAGGCAATGGCGCTTATACGCGAAGTTGCGTTTGACCTTGCCGGTACCGGTTTTGGAGAAGCGCTTTTTGGCGCTCGATTTTGTCTTCATCTTGGGCATTTCCAATATCCTTATAGTAGATCGGTTATCATTAAGACCGCCTCGGCATGCCCACTATCCTGCACCATATGGCGATGCGGATAATTAGCCGGGCGATCTGTTCCTGAACAAACCCGTACGGGAATCTTATCAGGGCCGCGGTTTATAACGGTCCTGCGGCAATATTGCAAGTAGGTAAACCCTATCGATTGGCTGAGGATAAGCGCTGCATCACCTTATTTGCCAATTGTTCGCGAACGGCGTCATTATCCGCAAAATTAAGTAATTCGCTGTCTATAGTAAGAACATCGACTTCATGACGGACTTCGTCGACTAAAGCCGCGATGGAATCGTTCAGAGCACCCAGGTAATCAACGGTAATAGTTGCCTCTTCATTTCGATTCCTAGCCCGAATACGCTTTAGTTCTTCCTCCGGGCCGCACTCTAAATGGACTAAAAGGTCGGGGAAGCCAAGTTGCTGGCGCGTTTCCTTATATACAGCTTGGAACGCAGAAAATTCACCACCCTTCAAGTTTACTCGCGCATAAGCTAGATCTTGAAAGATCGAGAAATCACTAACAACGACGTGTTGTTTGCTAGCAATAATTTTTTTCAGAGAATTGTAGTGTTGAAGGAGAAATGTAACTTCGGTCTCAAAAGCAAATCGAAATGGGTCAATATAAAACTCCGCCCAAAATGGATTAGCATTGAAATTTTCGTAAACCACTTGGCCCACTGAAGATGTCAACAATTTCGCGAGGGTGGTTTTACCTGAAGCAATACCACCTATCACCTCTATCCTCATGGTCTATTTTTTAGCGGTGTATCGGTCTTTATTTTCTTCTGCAACGCTTCAATTTTTTTCTCTGACGTATCGCGACCAAAGGAATTGTTCCCTGTACCCGGTTATCCGCGGAAGGTGTATGAATGTTTGTTCGAGCATTTGAAGTTATTATGGCCTTTACCGACCACACTCTCCAGCTATCTCAGAAAATGAACAATAAAAAAGGGCGAGCTATCGCCCGCCCTTCAAATCAACTTAACGCGCCGCCTAGCGTGGGACGAGCACCATCACCATCTGGCGACCTTCCATACGCGGGTATTGCTCTACCTTGGCCTGCTCATCGAGGTCTTCGCGTACCCGGTTCAGCACGTTCATGCCAAGATCCTGATGGGCCATTTCGCGGCCACGGAAACGCAAAGTAACTTTTACCTTGTCGCCATCGCCGAGAAACCGGTTCATCGCCCGCATTTTGACGTCATAGTCATGCGAGTCGATACCCGGACGCATCTTGATCTCTTTGACCTCGATGGTTTTCTGTTTCTTGCGGGCTTCAGCTTTGCGCTTCTGATCCTCGTATTTGAGTTTACCGTAATCGAGGATCTTGCAGACCGGTGGGCTGGCATTTGAGGCCATCTCTACGAGATCAAGACCGGCCGCCTCGGCTTTTGCAATAGCCTCCGCTGTTGGGACCACGCCAAGGACTTCGCCGTCCGGGGCAACGAGCCGCACTTCGGGCACCTCGATCATTTCGTTAATGCGCCGCGTATCCTTCTGGGGTTGCGGCTGCTGGTAAGGTCGTCTTGCGATGGGCGTTTCTCCTTCAATAATGGGTCCGCCGACCCTGAAAACCTGCCGATTTAACCGGCGGGTGGTGCGGATTCCTCGGTGAGTCTAGCGACCGCTTCGGTCAAGGCAAGGACTTCCTGATCCTTGCCCCCGAGGCGGCGAATGGCAACTGTACGCTCTTCCAGCTCCTTGGCACCGACCACAAATATGGCGGGGACCTTGGCAAGGCTGTGTTCACGTATCTTATAATTAATTTTCTCATTGCGCGCATCGAGCTCTGCACGCAGACCAGCAGCGCGCAGGGCAGCAACAACTTCTGCTCCATATTCATCAGCGGCGCTGGTGATCGTCGCAACCGTCACCTGCATTGGCGACAGCCAAAGCGGCATCCGACCGGCATAGTTTTCGATCAAAATACCGATAAACCGTTCAAACGAGCCCAAAATTGCCCGATGCAGCATGACCGGACGATGTTTCTGGCCGTCATCGGCAACAAACTCGGCATCTAACCGCTCCGGCAGGACAAAATCGACCTGCAACGTGCCACACTGCCAGTCACGGCCAATCGCATCACGCAGGACAAATTCGAGCTTGGGACCATAGAACGCGCCTTCGCCGGGGTTGAGCGTATATTCCAGCCCAGCCGCATCCACCGCTTCTTTCAGCGCATTTTCTGCCTTGTCCCAGACGCTATCTTCCCCGGCCCGAACTTCCGGCCGGTCAGAAAACTTTACGACAACCTCGGTAAAGCCAAAATCAGCATAGATTTTCAGCAACAGGTCACAGAACTCTTTGGTTTCCGCGGTCACCTGATCTTCTGTGCAGAAGATATGGGCATCATCCTGCGTAAAAGCCCGGACCCGCATCAGGCCATGCAAGGCGCCCGATGGCTCATAGCGA
>CALIBP010000181.1 GCA_938048165.1 uncultured Alphaproteobacteria bacterium
ACCGGGAGAATTGATGTCGTCGTCTTCTTCAAATGTCGGGTTTGAGGTGGCGGCGACCTGTTCAACACTTTTCGACGTATCTGTGAAAATATAAGCGATGTGCCCCTCAATGTTCTTTCCCGTCGCTTCCTCGACAGCCGCAACAACGCCAGCGCCCATCATTCCGAAGGGCCCACCATAAAGAGCGCTGTCGACCATGCTGATCTCATCGCCGGTAACCATTCGATAAACGGTTGAAACAACGGGGATATGCTGCAACGGTTTCAAGATATCCAGGACGTCCGCAAAACTGATGCCGTCTTTCTTGTTTTGCCATAATTCGTTGAAGGAAATCTCATGTGTATCTGGCGCGCCGTCATTTTCCGGCGCATGCCGGATTGGCGCGGTGGATGATGGAAGGGATGAAATGGCGCCAGGCATAAGAGTCTCCAAACCCATAGATGCAAAAGATGTGCCAGAACCACCGCGATGTAACCTCTTGAAATAAAGTGATAATTTTCTGAAGACCGCTTCCATTTTGGAGGTGTTTCCATGATTGCCCGGCAGTTTTTGCCGCACTCAATATCACGATGGTAACTTTTGCGTCAGCGAATATTTGTACGGGGTTGTGTTTGGCATGAAATTTCCCATCTAAT
Source organism: uncultured Alphaproteobacteria bacterium (assembly GCA_938048165.1). Lineage (GTDB taxonomy): Bacteria > Pseudomonadota > Alphaproteobacteria > MPNO01 > UBA2964 > UBA2964. The sequence goes on from CALIBP010000181.1 coordinate 636, forward strand.
AGGGCGCGTTAGTTGCTATATTTTGGCAATCATTCATAGTAGCGCCCGTCAGGAGCAAAATTATGGCAGGCGGAAAAAACATACTCCTCGTGGAAGATGACGAGGCGCTGCGAGATTCTCTCGTTGAACAGCTTAAGCTTCACGAAGAGTTTGAGACCTATGCGGTTTCATCGGGTGGGGACGCTCTCGCTCAAATTAAAGAACAGCATTTTGACCTTCTTATTCTTGATGTCGGGCTGCCCGATATGGATGGAAGAGAGCTGTGTCGCCTGATGCGGCGCGCAGATGTTAAAGCGCCGATTATCATGTTGACGGGCGCAGATAGTGAGGCGGATACCATCCTTGGCCTCGACTCTGGCGCTAATGATTATATTACAAAGCCGTTTCGCCTTGGTGTTTTGCTCGCTCGGATACGGGCGCAGCTCCGGCAGCATGAGCGGAGCGAAGATGCGATTTTTAATCTTGGTCCCTATAGCTTTAGACCGGCCGCGAAACTGCTGCTTGAACCAGACGAAAATAAGAAGATTCGGTTGACGGAAAAAGAAACCTCAATCCTCAAATATCTTTTTCGGGCTGGTGACGCGGTTATCGGACGTGACGAACTTCTCAACGAAGTCTGGGGCTACAATTCCGGTGTGACCACCCATACCCTGGAGACTCATGTCTACCGGTTACGCCAAAAGCTTGAGGCCGATCCGTCCAACGCCCAAATTCTTGTTACGGAGCCAGGCGGCTATCGGCTGATACCCTGAAGCGTCTGGTCAGGATCGCGCGCGCATCGTATTGCGAATGACTCCGAGACCATCGACGCGCGCCTCGCAGACGTCGCCGTCTTTAAGCCAAATCGGCTCTTTCATGCCAAGCGCGACCCCAAAGGGCGTGCCGGTAGCAATCAGATCGCCCGGCAAGAGCGTAATGCCTTTGCTGAGATAGGCGATCAAAGCCGGAATCTTGAAAATCAAGTTTGAGGTATTTGACGTCTGCCGCAGCTCGCCATTCACCGACAGGCTCAGATCCAGGTCGTGCGGGTCTTTGATGTCGTCTCTGGTAACGATAGCGGGGCCATAAGGACAAAACGTATCAAGGGATTTTCCAATATCCCATTGTCCGGCACCGCCAAGCTGAAGGTCACGCGCGGACACGTCATTGACGACCGTATATCCGAGAACATAATCCATCGCGTTTTCTTCAGAAACGCGTGAGGCCTGTTTGCCAATGACAACACCGAGCTCAACCTCATAATCCATGTCATGGCAGACATCTTCATACCAATGGACATCGTCATAAGGGCCGGTCACGGACGTGGAGTATTTTGTAAAAACGACCGGTTCCGTGGGCACGGCCATATTAGCTTCGCGGCAATGGTCGATATAGTTGAGCCCGATCCCGATGACTTTTCGTGGGTGCTGAATAGGTGCGTTTAGGCTAACAGCATTCAGAGCGCAGTCTGGAGCAGACCAATTATTGATTGCGGCGTTTACGGCACCAAGCGTGTCATCACCCCCTTGAGCGATTGCCATAAGGTCGCCTTGATCACCAACCGGCAACCCAGCCGCCTGCAGGTCAAGAACGCGGTCATTTTTGAGGGCGCCCGGTCGTTTAACGCCATCGACAGTGAAAGTTACTAGCTGTGCCATAGTTTTTTCCTAGATTTGCGTGGTTAGAAACCATTTCCAAAGTTAAGCGAGAAATACACTGGACACGTGGTTGCGTCTAGCGGTGGAATTTTCTTCCATAGCAATGTTAGCTACAGCACATTATATCAATGTATTAGGAGATATAGTGCTGCGGTCGGAGTTGAGTTTATTGTGACCATGAAAAATGATTTCAGCGTAGGATTCTGGGGCGTTAGAGGCTCTATTGCTTGCTCCGGTCCGGAAACGCAGCGCTATGGCGGCAATACTTCTTGCGTCGAGATGTGGTGTGACGACAGGCTCCTGGTCTTTGATGCCGGAACCGGCGCGCGACCCCTCGGCCTGTCCTTGAGTGAAAAATGCCGCACACCGTTTAAATTTGATCATTTTTTCTCACACACATTGGGATCACATTGCCGGCCTGCCGTTCTTTTGCCCCGCCTATGGTGACGGCAATAAAATTAACGTATGGGCCGGCCATCTTTTGCCCGATGGCAACATCGAAGCCGTCCTAAGACAGGCGATGACAGAACCCTTGTTCCCGGTTCCCCTGGATGTTTTTCATGCGGAAATTTCATTCCATGACTTCGTTGGAGGCGAGGTGCTCGATCTTGGTGATGGCATCACCATTCGAACGGCGGTGCTAAACCACCCCAATGGCGCGACTGGGTATCGGGTAGAGTATGACGGGCGCTCGGTCTGCTATGTGACGGATACCGAACATGTTCCCGGTAAGCCGGATGAAAATGTCCTGGGGCTGATCGAAAACGCAGATCTTGTTATCTACGACAGCACCTATTGCGATGATGAGTTTGCGACCTATAAGGGTTGGGGACACTCAACCTGGCAGGAGGGGGTGCGGCTGGCTCAGAAGGCGGGCGTCAAAAAGCTGGCAATTTTTCATCACGATCCGGGACGAGGCGACGATGCGCTGGACGCAATTGGCGAAGAGGCAGCCAACCTATTCGAGGGAGCGTTTATCGCCCGCGAAGGCACAAC
>CALIBP010000182.1 GCA_938048165.1 uncultured Alphaproteobacteria bacterium
ACCTTGCGAGAATCCAGGTCTTTACCCGCTTGAGGTAACCCGCCAATTGACAATGTCTTTCGAAGGCGGTCGGCAACCGAAGAGTCAGCAACCCCTCGTCGCAGCCATTTTTCAAAAGACGGATCCAAAATTACCTTGCTGGCCTTCGACCAATTTTTTCCAAATGCGTCAGCGAGAGCACGGCAATTTGTATATTCCTTTCCAGCAAACTCAAAACTTCGTTCAACAGCGCCTGTTCGGACTTCCTGCACCGATGAACGTAATCCTCCTCCCAGCCACTGTTCCAGCTGTTCAAGACCCCATCTCTCGAATGGATCATCAGATAGGAGGCCCCTCAATAACTCGCGAAGCCCAAAAGGAGGCCGTTCGCCATCCATCAACGCCGCAAAAGACCCTCTTGCCAGTTTTGCGTCAATGATTTGTTCATCGGTACATTTTGCGAGAGGAAGACGGCCCTGGGCCATAACCAGAATTGTTATGCCCAGAGAATAAAAATCGTCGCGGATAGTTCCAACACCCCGACCAATTGGTGGCGTCATTCCAGATTCGATGGTCTCGTAAAGAACTGGCTGTAATAATGCGGGGGCATGTGAAATACAGTCGCCTAACAAAATTGTATTCCGGCCACCGCCATACCAGTAAATATTATCAGCCCGTATGGAACGATGGCTAAGCCCGCGTTGAGCCATATACCCTAGCGTTAAGACTGCCGGCGCAAGGAGCGTTTTCGCAAGCTCTTCAGGATGTAACGGATTAATCTTTTCCTGATTAGCAGGCAACATTACGCCATGTTCTGGCTTGCGAAATACGATTGCAATTCGACGGCCTGATTCTCCCGGTAATACGATGTCTTCCCCTTCTACTGGACGAAGAAGATTAGCGTCCATCATATGTTTCAGATTGTTAAGAATATCCAACCGGGGAACTGCATCGGCAGGGTAAATACGGGCAAAAAGTGGGTCTTTTGGACTTTTATCATCGCGAACGAGGTAAGCCTTACCGGACCCCAAGTCCAAATCGGGCAAAGCAGAATCAAAAAGAATTCTATAACGATTGGCGACAGTTACCTCTCTGCCACCTGATTCAACAGAATTCTCGTCTTGTTCCTTATGTGTTGTGCTGGCCCCGGCCATAATTCTCTCAAACCCTGCAAAATTACAGGGTTAAGAGTAGATTAGTAATGCAAAGCAACCGTTAACGACGATTTCCGTAAAAGAAATAAAATCCGGCTTTATTGCTTCAAAATCACGAAAATCTCCCGTGATCACTAGGCCGAGAAGGGATCATGCACCAATATCGTGTCATCCCGCTCGGGACTGGTTGACAGTAAAGCGACCGGCGTCTCGATAAGTTCTTCAATTCGCCGAATATATTTTATTGCTGTTGCAGGCAACTCCGCCCAGCTGCGAGCGCCACAAGTACTCTCAGACCAACCTTCTAGTGTCTCAAAAATTGGTTCGACACCAGCCTGAGCGTCTCGCCCTGCTGGAAAAAAATCATACTCTTTGCCCTGATACCGATAGCCAGTACAAACGTCTAAAGTCTCAAATCCGTCGAGAACATCGAGTTTTGTCAGTGCAATTCCATCGATTCCACCGACTTTAACAGCCTGCCGTACCATCACGGCATCAAACCAACCACAGCGCCGACGACGACCGGTCACGGTACCGAACTCATGCCCTCGCTCGCCGAGCATCTGACCGACTTCATTATCTTGTTCGGTCGGAAAGGGTCCACTGCCCACCCGCGTTGTATAGGCCTTGGTAATCCCTAAAACATAGCCTATCGATTTGATCGCTGCGCCAGAACCAACCGCCGCCTGCGCGGCATGGGTATTTGAAGAGGTCACAAAGGGATATGTGCCATGATCGACATCCAGCATGGCGCCTTGCGCCCCTTCGAAAAGCACTCGTTTTCCGGTTCGTCGGGCTTCATCCAGAAGCTGCCAGACACTGTCGGCATAGGGTAATAGCTGCGGCGCCAAATCCCGCAATTGACCCAAGAGTTCATCTCGATCTATCAGCGGCGCACCCAAGCCTTTTAGCAATGCATTGTGATGCATCAAAAGCTCATCCACCCGATCGCCGAGTGAATCCAGCTCGGCCAGGTCGCATACACGGATGGCGCGACGCGCTACTTTATCTTCATAGGCGGGACCGATGCCACGCCCGGTAGTTCCAATTTTACCGCTACCGCGGGCTTCCTCACGGGCGCGGTCGAGAGCGCCGTGCAATGGCAAAATCAACGACGCGTTTTCAGCGACTTTGAGAGTTTCCGGTGTTACCTCAATCCCCTGACGGCGTATGCCCTCAATCTCTGCAAGCAAGGCCCACGGATCTACAACAACACCATTCCCAATGATCGATAGTTTTCCGGGGCGTACGGATCCCGACGGCAAGAGACTAAGCTTATAGGTCACATCGTCGATAACCAATGTATGGCCCGCGTTATGCCCCCCCTGAAATCGAACAACGACATCCGCTCGATTTGACAACCAGTCAACAATTTTCCCTTTACCTTCATCGCCCCATTGCGAGCCGACGACTACTACATTTGCCATTTTGGCTTCTACCCTTTTACCGGTTCAGGACCGGATTTCCCCATGAAATGTGAGCATGATAATTGACCTGCTTCCGAAGCAAGATCAACCTGATCATCTAGTGCGGAAACGGTGATCCAGCCCTGCCTTTGGAGATCAGATTTAACATCACGAGGCGTCGAACCAGGCACCAAAATCCGTTGGCTTTCCTGTTTTTCTGGCAACATTCCGAGAATCGTATCTACGTATAGCGTAACACCGGTGGCGCGTTCGCCGGCCTCATCATCAATACTTCCTTGAACGCGATATCGACCGCCCCGTGCCAACTCTCCGGATATTCCACGCGCAAATATCGTAAACCCAATCCCGGTATGATATTCGAAACCCCGATTTTCAACGGGATCAAGCGTCAATCTTAAATCAGATCTAGCGTTCTTCAGTCGAGATACTACTACCTCCAACCGTTCTCGTTCGGCCTTGGCTGTTTCGGGTAGTGACAAATTGTTTAATTTCTCCATGGCGCTATCCACAGAACCTGTCGCTGCTAACAATGCCGCTAAGGTGTCCGTCGCTGCGCCTGCCACAGATTTAACCGCTTCCGGATCTTTCCGATCTAACGCCGCTCTCACGGCAGCAGCATCGTCATCGGATAATCCGTACTGACCCAAGATGCTTGGCACCAGTCTCGGCACCGTGAGGTCTACACTAAACTCACTAATGCCCAACGCACCCATGGTATCAGCAGCCAATTCAATTATTTCCGTATCAGCGGATGGTGATGCAGAGCCAATAAGTTCCGCCCCAACTTGCATAATCTGCCGCTCGGGTCGTAACTGACTACCACGCACACGCAACACTTCTCCGGCATAGGAAAGACGGAGCGGCCTTGCCGTACGGCCTAAACGGGTACGCGCTATTCTCGCAATCTGTGGAGTGATATCCGCGCGGACTCCCATCATCCGCTGTGAGACCGGATCCATAAGTCGAAAGGTTTGTGGCGCCAACGCGACTCCCGCTCCACTGAGCAGCCCGTCCTCAAATTCTATCAACGGCGCCTTTACCCGGTCATATCCGTTTAGCCCAAAAAACATGACAATTTCTTCGACGATTTTCGCTTCAAAAGCGGCATCGCCTGGCAAAACATCTCTTAGGCCTGCAGGGAGCAGGGCATTTTTTTCATTCTCAGTCATGTTTTCCCGCCGCAGGCGGCTGATTACAAATTTCTGGTGTCGGTAGTGTACCGCGCGTGCCGCGGGCTATCTACCGGGTTTGGCCGTTATGCGCAAACGGTATTGAGACGTCTATCATAGTATAGTTGTTATTCCTTCCAACATGCCCTCGGAATTTACGAGGTTTACCCGCTTCCCCTCAATCACGAACCCCGTTTCAACAGGCCTTAAAATATGGTGAGTTGAACCGGCAAACAGCCGTTGTTTTTCACCCCGGAACTCTACCAGCTGAAACCTGGAGGAAACGTCATAATTTCCTGAGGTTTGATCAACATTGTGCAAAACAACATTACCGACAATTCTGCTTGTTCGCGGTGGTGGGCTTTCGGCATGGATGTTCGTGTTATTAAGCCGTCGAACGCGCGTTTCCAGAAGCTTCCGATCATCATAGATGATCGAAACGGTATCAAATGGATTGTCTTGATCTGCCTCAATCGGGACCCAGTACCATCCATTATCAGAGAAAAGGGAGAGCCACTCATCAAAACGACGTTCATCCAACATCCCTGCCTCATCGAACAAAAATCGTTCAATGAGTCGAATATCATGATCAATCTGGTTTGCCATCGCCTTCTTACGCCGCCATGTAACCCGACCAGGCTTCAAACATATTCCTAATATGCAACTCACTCAGCCCATTCTCAGCACAAAGCCCCCCATCAGCATCTACGGCATCGCGGCCAAGCCCTCTGGCCATGGCGATCCAATCATTACCCTCCGTCGTTAACCCTCGGCGTATTCTGGAATAGGTTTCGAGATCATCAGTCAAGACCGGCGACGCAACAGCATTTGTAATATTGGCAAACCGAATGGTGTCGTGAAACATCTTCTCTGGGGCCCCTTTCAACCGGAAGCAAAAACCGAGAACTTCTGTCTTATCAACACTCACCGGCCTAATAACCCTAAGCTGCCGAAACTGGCTCATAAAAGAGATTGTTGGATAAATATTCGTATTCCAGCGTGTCACCCCGAGAATTTCCTGTGTCCTCTCCTTCCCTTTCGCGGCTTCCATAGCCTTAAAGTAATCAGCAAAGGATGGATCATTGCGGGCCGCAACCAACTTCGCATCGTCATGGTAATCACCGAGATAGCTGTGACCAAAGGGGTAGGCCCACGATCCCACCTGGTTCTCCCAGAATTCCCATGGCGCGCCGTTTTGGCGCATCTGGCGAACACCGATCTCGCCCGCACCGTCCGAGAAAACGGCATCGTTCTGTTGTTGAGCCGCCTCAATAGATGATTGATGAACACAGTTTGGGTGGAGGCCATCACACAGATTTTCGAAAACCAGCTTCCAGTTCCCGTGATAAAGATGCCGTGCTATTCCACCAGCCACCTCAATCTCCCCATCGGGTGCCCGATCAACCATATCGTCTATAGAGCTAGTGATGGGGCCGAGATACTCTTGCAACGTAGGGCCCGTAGGGGAAAGCGATGCGAAGACGAAGCCGCGATACTCAGCGACGCGCGGTACCGGTGACATGCCATATGCGGAATCTCCTGGCCGCACGTTGCTTTCTTCATATCCTCGCGGCTGGGGCACGGCCAATAGCGTGCCATCCATCGCGTACTCCCATCCGTGATAACAACACCGGAAAGTTTCAGCGCTGCCGCTTTCAGGGCTTACGACTTGAGCACCGCGATGACCACATCTGTTGTAAATAACTTTGACGGCACCATCACTATGTCGGGCCATGACGACAGGCTGCAGCGCAATTTCGGTACAGTAAAAATCACCTGGGTCGGGTATCTGGCTGACATGGCCCACATATATCCAGGCGACCGAGAAAATTTTCTGCAATTCATGCTCAAAAATTTCCGGATCGTTATATACACGACGGTGTACCCGCTCGGGCTGCACCAGCTGATCAAAATCCATCTTTAAATCCCGTTTTCGATCAGATCATGAAGCGTCTGCTCCGCTCGAGCAAGTCTGAGAGCTTGGCCTTCAACGACTTATAAGTTAACCCATGTTGAGGAAACATTTCTGGAATGTAACGTCATGGCGAACAGCCCAATCAATGGCTGGATAGAGCACGCAAAACAAGTTGCCGAGTCCGGTCCGCAAACAAATTACACCGTTCCGGCCAGTCGACTTGCAAAACCTATAGCTGCCATCGTCACGGCAGCTGACTTTCCGATTGACCCGCATCATCTCACAGGGGCGGCACCAGGAACGTTCTATGTGATCCGAAATACCGCAGGGTTGGTTCCTCCTGGTGCCGGGGATGGTGCAGATTTTTCAGTTGGCGCCAGTTTGGAATTCGCCGTGCAGGTACTGGGCGTACAGCATATCATGGTCATGGTCAGCGCAAATTGTGGGCTCCTGAACTGCCTCCTCAACGAGGATGCTGCCGGAGTTGCTTCGATCGTTGACGGTCAGTACCTGCCAAGCTGGACTCAGCTGACAGCGTCAGCCATTAACCGCGTTGGCAGCGCAAATATTCCGGCCGAACAGCGGATGTCTATCTGTAGTCAGGAACTCACCCGAATTTCTTTCGAAAACCTGATGACATATCCCTGGATACTTGATCGCGTCTTTAACGGATCACTTGCCTTGCATGGATGGTATTACGACGAAGGCCGCGGGGTCGTTTCCTGGTTTGACCCCGCTGCCGACGAATTTGTTACCGACTAACTGCTGGCGTCAATCGAGGGGAATTTCAACTGCGTTGCTTCAAGCACGTGTGCAACGCCGCGAATTTTATCCAATACTTCGTCACTGATTTCTTTATCGAGCTCAAGTAGCGCGACCGCGTCACCACCCGGTTTCGTCCGACCAAGAATAAAGTTGGCGATATTCACGCCCTCATCAGCCATCGTCATACCCAGGGCACCAATGATACCCGGCATATCGTTATTAACGGTATAGACCATATGACGACCAAGGGATGCTTCCATGGGGACACCCCCGATATCAACGATCCGCGGTTTATCACCACCAATTAACGTTCCGGCAACGGAAAGCTGACGCTCTTCTGTCGTGACAGTGAGGCGGACGAGCGTTTGATATTCACATTCGCGTTCATGATTAACGATGGAGACCCCAATATCCCGATCTCTCGCAATCACCGGGGCGTTGACCATATTCACCGATTCCATAGCCGGCGCCATGACCCCTTTCAATGCACATGCCGTAAGAGGCTTTGTGTTCAGGCCAGCAGCGTGCCCCTCATACTCGATCGTGATGGATTGCAGGCCAGTTTGGATAACCTGTCCGGCAAAGCCGCCCAGCAATTCTGCGAGGTGCATATAGGGTTTTAATTTAGGGGCGTCTTCTGCTGATACTGATGCCATATTAATCGCATTCACGACCGCGCCGCTGACCAAATAGTCAGACATTTGTTCCGCTACCTGTAGCGCAACATTTTCCTGGGCCTCAGCGGTCGCCGCGCCGAGATGAGGCGTTGCAACAACGTTCTCCATGCCAAACAGGCTGTAATTTTCTGGCGGTTCAGTGGGGAACACATCGACCGCAAAACCACCGACCCTGCCGACTTCGAGAGCCGCCTTTATGTCTGCTTCGACAACCAATTCACCGCGCGCGCAGTTAATGATCAGAATGCCATCTTTCATCTTGGCGAAAGCATCCTTATTGAGGACGTCACGGGTCGCATCTGTTAAAGGCGTATGCAGCGTAATGACATCGGCACGCGGGAACAGCTCATCGAGCTCGACTTTTTCGACACCGAGGTCCTGCGCCCGATCGGCGGTCAGGAAGGGGTCATAAGCTACGACGCGCATTTTAAGACCGAGCGCACGCTCGGCAACACGGGAGCCGATATTACCACAACCGATGATGCCAAGCGTTTTACCGGTCAGCTCGGTTCCCATAAAACGGGACTTTTCCCATTGACCCGCCTGGGTTGTCTGATCCGCCGCCGGAATCTGCCGCGCCAGGGCAAACATCATGGCGATGGCATGTTCCGCGGTCGTAATAGCATTGCCAAATGGTGTGTTCATAACGACAACACCATTTGCCGAGCACTCATCAATATTAATATTATCAACACCAATGCCCGCCCGGCCAACCACCTTGAGGTTGGTTGCCGCTCTCAGAACTTCCGGCGTGACTTTCGTCGCCGACCGTACTGCCAACCCATCATATTCACCGATACAGGCAATCAGCTCTTCAGGCGTCATTCCGGTTTTTACGTCTACATCGAGACCACGGTTCTTGAAAATTTCAACCGCACGAGGGCTCAGACTGTCAGATATTAGTACTTTTGGCATTTTATCCTCACTTCGTTTCCGTTAGGTCAGCTTTCACCGACGCATAAGCCCAATCGAGCCACGGAAACAAATCTTGTAAATCCTGGGTTTCGACGGTTGCACCTGCCCAGATTCGTAGTCCTGGAGGCGCATCACGGTAACCGTTGATGTCATAAGCAGCGTTTTCTTTTTCAAGAATAGCATCAATTTTTTTGGGGACACTTGCCTGTACATCTGCTGGCAAATCCTGGAACCAGGGATCAACAATGCTCAGACAAACCGACGTATTGGACCTAATCGCAGGCGTCGCGGCCAGAAATTCTACCCAACCGGTATCATCTACCCAGCGCGCAATTGCGTTTAAGTTGTTGTCCGACCGACCAGTGAGAGCTTCGGCACCACCAATCGACTTCGCCCATTTCAATCCATCAAGAGCATCCTCAACACAAACCATCGAAGGCGTGTTGATGGTTTCGCCACGGAAGATACCTTCAATCAGCTGGCCACCGGAGGTTAACCGGAAGATTTTCGGCAGGGGCCAGGCGGGAACATATGTTTCCAGCCTCTCCACCGCGCGTGGGCTCAAAATCAAAATACCATGCTGAGCTTCACCGCCCATAACCTTCTGCCAGGAGTAGGTGACAACATCGAGCTTTTCCCACGGCAAGGGCATCGCGAAAGCGGCTGAGGTTGCATCACAAATTGCGAGACCGTTCCGGTCCTCTGCAATCCAATCCGCGTTCGGCACTTTCACACCTGAAGTCGTCCCATTCCAGGTAAAGACGACATCGCGGGACCAATCTGCCTGTTCAAGGTCTGGCAATTCACCGTAGGGCGCGTTAATGACACGAACATCTTCAAGCTTAAGCTGCTTGGTGACGTCGGTTACCCAGCCAGAACCGAAACTCTCCCAGGCCAGAACATCGACACCGCGCGCGCCAAGGAGTGACCACAAGGCCATTTCAACAGCACCGGTATCAGAGGCCGGGACAATACCTATTCGATAATCATCAGGAAGGCCCAGTATTTCGCGAGAGCGCGTCAACACTTCGCCGAGACGCTGTTTGCCAGGACCAGATCGATGAGATCGGCCGACGAGCGCATTTTCCAGTACCGACGGATCCCAACCGGGACGTTTGGCACAGGGGCCAGAAGAAAAACATGGATTACTTGGTAGCCGCGCAGGACGCGCGAAGCTTTCATTCGTCATAATAACTCTCCCTCACAGAAGAGGCGCAACCCGTTGGGGGGTTGTAGCCCACCGTCCTTTTAGTGGGATGCTTGGTGTGGAGCAATGAAAGAATGACGATGGGCGATTTTGTCGCATCCTATTCATCAATCCCTGTTTCATATCAAAAACTTTCCTGAATCTTCATCAGGACGATCTTTCCCACTTAGGCCTAAATATGGGTATGCTATGCAAAATCGCGGAGAGATAGTGGCTCTTCGTCGACCGCTTAGCATGACGGTATTTCTATAGAGCAAGAGCAGATTGTCTGAATTACCTCACATATTAGTCGTAGATGACGACACGCGATTGCGCGATCTTTTGCAGCGTTATCTCAGCGAGAACGGATTCGCTGTCTCAACAGCATCAAGTGCTGGAGAAGCTCGCCAGCTTCTCGCTGCGCTGACATTTGATCTCATGGTGCTTGATGTGATGATGCCTGAAGAAGATGGTCTGACCTTCACAGAATGGCTTAGACCCCGCAACGATGTGCCCATTTTGATGCTCACCGCCCGTGGCGAAGTGCAGGACCGCATCGCCGGCCTTGAACGCGGCGTTGACGATTATCTGTCAAAACCCTTCGACCCACAGGAACTCCTTCTAAGAATTACAACAATCCTGAGACGAGTGACTAGTGCTGCCCCTACAGAACCCGCAGCCGCTATTCTATTTGGTGCTTGTCGCTATGAAAGGGAAAGAAAGGAATTGTGGCTGGATGACCAGCGTATTCATCTAACCGAAATGGAAGCAAGCTTACTCCACAGCTTGGCAGAACAATTGGGTTCACCCGTGAGTCGGGAAACCCTGATTCAAGAGTGTAATATTAGCGGCGGTGTGAGAACCGTTGATGTACAGGTGACACGATTGCGCAGAAAAATTGAACCAGACCCTCGGAACCCGCGTTATCTTCAAACAATACGGGGACGTGGCTATGTTTTGCGGCCTGAATAGAGATTTGTATTAATGTTTTCCATAAAACAGTTTCTGCCTCGCACGCTGTTCGGGCGATCAGTGATGATCATCGTGACGCCTCTTGTCCTGTTACAGATTGTTTCAACATGGGTTTTTTATGATCGTCATTGGGCGACAATGACCCGACGGCTCGCATCGGCAGTGGCCGGTGAAATTTCAAGCGTTATAGACAATCGCCGCAATTTCCCAGGCGAGGAAAATCAGAGCTGGGTATTCTATTCAGCGGAAGCGAATTTAGGCCTCCGTATCAATATCCGAGAAGAAGACATCCTCCCCAATTCACCAAGGACTAAGGGGTCATCTACTTTGGATGAATTATTGGGCAATGCGCTGCGTGAACGCGTCCGTCGACCGTTTCACATGGATACTGTTAGTCATGAACGAGAAGTCCGTATACAGGTCCAGCTGCCCGATGGTGTCATGGATATCGTTGTCGACCGGGAACGGTTATTCAGTTCAACAACATATATATTTGTGATGTGGATGGTTGGCACATCCCTTTTACTCTTTGCAATCGCTACCATATTCATGCGCAATCAGGTGCGACCGATCCGTCGCTTGGCGACAGCCGTCGACAACTTCGGCAAAGGCCGTGACGATTCGGATTTTAAACCTGAAGGCTCTACAGAAATCCGTCAGGCGGCCGCTGCATTCAACCTCATGCGCGAACGTATCCAGCGCACGATCAATCAGCGCACTGAAATGCTCGCAGGCATTTCTCACGACCTGAGAACACCTCTCACGAGAATGAAGCTCCAACTCGCTATGGTTAGCGAGTCACCCGAAATTGCCGACCTTCGATCTGACGTCGAAGAAATGGAAAAAATGGTAGAGGAGTATCTAGCCTTCGCGCGGGGAGAAAGTGCCGAACAGGTCGCGACAACCAACGTGTCAGCGATTCTTCATGACATCGTCAACGGTGCCCGGATTAGCGACACCCCTGTCTCTCTTGAGACCAAAGACCGGATTTTCATTCCGCTAAAACCAAATGGCTTTAAACGTGCCGTCACAAATGTCGTCAATAATGGGATTTTATACGGTGGCAATGTTGCGATCGCCGTTTCGGAAATACCTGGTGCCATAGAAATCACAGTCGACGACGACGGCCCGGGCATCCCTGGGGGAGAACGCGAGGACGTGTTTAAGCCATTTTATCGGCTTGATAGCGCCCGCAGTCCCGATACAGCGGGCAGTGGTCTCGGGCTGACAATTGCTCGTGACGTCGTCCGCGCCCATGGCGGCGATCTGACCATTGAGGACTCACC
>CALIBP010000183.1 GCA_938048165.1 uncultured Alphaproteobacteria bacterium
GCCGCGATAATCCTTGCCACTGTCCTGGTCCATCAATCTGGCGCGGTAGCTGATGAAATCCAGCACCATCTGTCTTGTCACCGGATCGGGGCACCGGTCCTCAAACACGGCTTCCGCGCCGATGAATTCCGCTGTTTCCGAGACCACAGCCGACCCGCCTGCCGCTATGGTGAGATCGCAGATATCACCGATTACCGGATTGCTGCAGATGCTGCTGGAGACATCACTGCCGCCACATTCAAGCGCCAGCGCAACAGCGTCCTGCCCAACCATGCTCCGGCGCTGCTCAAGCTTGTTTTGCCGGCTGGCGAGCATCTGCAATTTCTCGGTGCCTTCGGCCACGGCCTGGGCCCGCCCGCCGCATTGCATGAAAGCGAGATATTCAATCGGGATGGCTGCGTCAGTTTCCCCGGCGAGCCGCTCTGCCGACACCCGGTCATGTGTCAATACCAGCGCCGCGCCTACATTCGGATGGGTCAGCACGCTCCGGATAAAGCGCTCGACCATCACCTCATCACTTTTTTGCAACCCGCGAGACAACGCCCCGATGATGCACAGCGAGTCTGGATCGGTGGCCGCAATGGCGGCGGCCAGACGATCGGTCAGCGCCACGGTGGACAGCACGATCCGATGATTTCGGATGCCCACCCGGCCATCAGATCGGCGATACCCATGCCATTCGAGACTGCTAGCAAAGTCAAAAAGGTCAGTGCTACTCACAGTTATGGACATGTACATGCTCACCCTGTTCGATGGGATGCGTTGCCACGCCGATCTTGATGCCGTATTTGACAACCGCCTCGCCGATGGCGATGGCCCGCAAACTCACCTTGTGCCCGAACGGCACCTTGTCTGCGATGGTCATGCCGTCGCTCAGGTGGGCGATCCCGGCATCCTCATCCAACAAGGTTGCCACATTGTCAGCCGGGCTCAAGACCAGAAACCGCCTGCCACGCTGCGTTCCTAGTTGCATACGATGCCCCCGTCCACATTGATCACCTGACCGGTGATATATGCGGAGTCAGGACCAAGAAGGAACTGGATCACGCTCGCCACCTCGTCCGCTGTGCCGAGGCGCTTCATCGGAACCTCGCCCACCACATTATCAATACCGCGATTGGCAATGATCTGCTGCGGCATGGTGGTGTCGATAAATCCGGGAGCCACAACATTCACCAGAACGTGTGGCGCTTCCTTTCTAGCGAGGGATCGCGCCATCCCGACCAAGGCTCCCTTGGCTGCGCTATACGCCGTATGCCCCGGCGCTCCTCGCCTGAAAGCCAAGGAACTGACCAGCACGACACGCGCACCGGATTCATTCAACAAGGCCTGACGAGCGGTCGCATACAGCGCATAGACATTGCGAATATTTGCCGCCATGACCGGATCATAGACCGCCTCGACATCACCTGAAGCCATGTCATCGGGCACGAAGATACCGGCCAGATGAACCAGCCCATACAGATGGTCTTCCTTGCCCAGAATTGCGCGGCATGCCGCCTCATCCTCCAGCCCGGAGCAGTGATAGACAAGACGGCTGGCGTCCGATATCGCGGCTTCCAGAATCCCCGCGCCCCGGGGATTGACATCGATGGCGATAACCCGCGCGCCCAGATCAATCAGGCGATTGACCAGAGGGACCCCAATCCCGCCCGAGGCGCCTGTAACAATTATTGTTTTTCCATCGAACATAGAGAACCACCAACAAGCAGATTGCGACGTAGGGTAATCCAGAAAATAAAAGGCGGGCCCATGGTTCCACAGGCCCGCCAACAATCCATGATTATGATTGTCCTGGGAGGGTTAGCGGCCTATGACGCGGTTGTTCCTGTCGGCAAGGTCGGCTTCCGCTTCGGCAACGGCCTTTTCGAATTTCTTCAGCCATTTGTCGCCATATTTATCGGCGAACCAGACCTTCATCTTGTCACGCGCCGCTACAAAGGTTGCCTTTTCTTCGGCTGACGGCACATAGATCTCACCGCCAAAACCAACAAACTCTTTCAAGGCGCGCGCGTCATATTCCTTGTTCCAGTCAGACTGGATCATCGACGCCTGCTGAACACCATCGATCACCAGATCCTGGAGGTCGGCAGGCAAGCTCTGCAGCCACGCATCCGACATCCACCAGAAAGCAAAGAGATATGCATGCTCGTCAAGCGTGACATATTTCACGGCTTCATACATCTTCGTCGGGACGATATCGGTTGCTGCGTTCTTCGTGCCTTCGACAACGCCTGTTTGAAGCGAGGTGTACAGTTCACCCCAGGCAACCGGTGTCGGATTGCCGCCAAGAGACTTGATGAATTCGATCTGCAATGGCGAGTTGATGGTTCTCATCTTCACGCCCTTCATGTCGGCAGCCGACTTGATCAGCTTGTTGGTGGTGAAGAAATTCCGCCACCGACCGGTGTTGCCAACAGCCACAAGACGCACATTTCCAGTCGCCGCCAAGATCTCGTCGCGAACCTCATCAAAGAATGAGCTTTGCGCGATACGCTCGGCGATCGAGTCACCATTCATCATGTAGGGGATGTCTGTGACCTGCAACTCGGGCCAGAAGCTGGCAATACCGCCAACTGTTGTATGGGTCAGCTCCAGCGTGTTCAGCTGCACCTGCTCGATCTGATCGCGGAAATTGCCAAGCTGGGCACCGGGATAGATCTCCACCGTGATACGTCCGTTCGAACGGCTCTCAAGGAATGATTTGAGGAATTCACCAGGCACCTGATCGTCTGATGTCACCGGACCAACATGACCATATTTCAGCGTGAACTCGGCTGCGAACGAGGCCGCCGGCAGACACACAGCCAAAAGGCCGGCCATAATGGTTTTGCTAATGATAGACTTCATGATTTTCCTCCGACTTTTTAGGTTATCAAAATAATGACATCGGTATCATTGGATGTAAACGGATTTTAGAACCTACCGGGTCACTATCCAAATCCGAGCAGCCTCGGCACCGTCATCGAGATCGCAGGCACGTAGGTGACAAGCACGATAATCGCAATATGGACGATGTAAAAAGGCAACATTTCCGACACCACCGATTCGATCCTCTCGCGGCTCACCGCCGAGGCAACGAACAGGATCAGCCCCATTGGTGGCGTCGCCAGGCCAATCGTCAGATTAACGCACATGATGATGGCAAAGTGTAACGGGTCCACACCAACAGCCATCGCGGTCGGGGTCAGAATCGGCCCGAGGATCAGGATCGCCGGGCCGGCATCGAGAAACATGCCGACAACCACAAGCAGCAGGTTGATCAGCAGCAGCACGACATATTTGTTGTCGGTATATTCAAACAGAAAGGCCGTCAGAAGTTTCGGCACACCGGACAGGGTGGCGATCCAGGCAAAGACGCTGGCCATTCCAACAGCCAGCAATATCACACTGGATGAGACCGCTGTACGGAACAGCATGTTCTTCACCCGTGTCAGTGGCAGGCTCTTCATAAAGACGCACAATATTATGGCATAGACCACAGCGGCACCGGCCGCCTCGGTCGGGGTGAACACCCCGGACAGGATGCCACCCATAATGATAATTGGAGTGAGAAGCGGCCAGAAGGCATCAAGCCCGGCGCGCGCTGCCACGCGCATGCCCGGAAAACGGTCGGCAACCGGATATTTGCGGCGACGCGCGATGATCGAAACCACTGCCATGAGTCCGACACCGGTAAGCAGGCCCGGAACAACGCCCGCAAGGAACAGCGCGGCAACGGATATCTCCATGATGTAGGCATAGACCACCATGATGATGCTTGGTGGGATGATCGGGCCGATCACCGATGACGCCGCCGTTACCGCGGCGGAAAATTTCCGGGAGTAACCCTGTTTTTCCATTGCCGGTATCAGCATTGAGCCAAGTGCCGATGTGTCGGCAACGGCCGATCCGCTCAGGCCTGCAAAGAAAATCGACGAGATGATGTTCACATGTGCAAGTCCGCCCCGCAGATGCCCGACAAGTACCCGTGCGAAATATACAAGCCGTTCGGTGATACCGCCGACATTCATGATTTCCCCGGCAAGGATGAACATCGGTATGGCAAGCAGGGGAAACTGGTTGATCCCGATATAGAGTTTCTGGGCGATGATCGCCAGAAAGACCTCTTTGTCAGCCAGGACCAGGCCAAGCATGGGCGCCGCACCAAGGGCGAACACAATCGGCATGCCAACACTGATCAAGCCCAGCAAGATCCAGATAAATGTCACGGGTATCATCTCACGCCCCCACAAAAATCCCCAAAATGACCCCTGGAATGACCAACCATCAAAACTCGTCCAGAACCGGGCGATGCTTGGCAACGAACGCATCCTGCTGTGCTGGCTTGCCGGCGATCAGAAAGGATATGTCTTCCAAAAATTGCTGCAATGACACGAGAGCCATGCTGGCCATACCAAGGGGAATCGAAACAAAAAACCAGTACATCGAAACGTCGCCCACCGAAATGGCCACCTGTGTTCTGCCATTCCAGGCGAAGTCATGGCTCTTCATGGCCAGGAAACTGCAAAAGACGCATACGGCCAGATGCATCAGCGCAAGAATGACCCGCGTCACCCGCGATGGAAATCTGGAAATGACAATTTCGATATTGGGGTGGACGCCAAGGCGAAGAGCAATCGGCGCACCCAGAAACACCAGCCAAAGCATCGCATATTTGGCCAGTTCCTCCGACCAGGACAGGCTGTCATTGAGGACATAGCGGAAGAACACGCCAGCCGAAACAATCGCCGCAACCGCCAGCACAAGGAACATCGCGCCCCATCGGAATGCGCCCAGCTGCACCACATTAATGGCTGACAGACATCTGATTGCCAAATTCATGACCGCACCTACCCCCCTGGTCTGGCATTATCCCGGCATTATCCCGGCATTATTGTGACATGCACACCACGCTCTTTCATCGCTGACAAATCCGGGATGATGCCAATGCCATCATCCTCGGGCAATTCTATGCGGCCACCTTTCGAGGGCCGCAAATCCCAATCCGCCAGACTTTCCCTGATCGGGTTATCATTTACATCGACCTCTAGCAAACCAGTGTCGCCAATAACAGTCAACAGATGTGCCGATGCGGCAAGGCCAACCATCCCGCCAAGCCAGTGCGGACAATAGACAGATTTTGACGGCGGCTGCACGGCATCGCGACCACCAAAAATGCGAAGCAGCCCTGTAAACCCGCCTATTTTCCCGATATCCGGTTGCACAAAGGCGAATAATGCCTGTGCCTGATAGGCGTCGACGGCATCCAATGTCGGCAGGTTTTCACCACCCGCGAGCGGCACGCTGATCATCTTGTTCAATTCTTGCCACTGCGATGGTGCCGCACTGGCCCGCAGCGGCTCCTCAATCCACTTCAGATCAAACCGGCTCAGCGCGTTGACATTGTCGGCGGCCTGCCGCGGCGACATCCATGCCTGATTGGCATCAATCATCAGCTGATGATCTTCATCGATCAATTCACGGGCGACGGCAAGACCAGCCCGGTCAACCTCTTCACCAAACCCCACCTTGACCTTGAACGCTGTAAATCCGCATTCCCGTGCGAGCTGCACGCGTTCTCTCGCCTCTTTGGGATGAATGCCACTGGCATAGGCCCTTACCGCATCACCCGGCGCACCAAACAGGGCGCAAAGCCTCATCCCCTGCCGACGCGCGACCATATCCCACAAGGCCTGATCCACACCGGCAATCACCTGCAACAAGGTGCCGGGGTCGGCAGTCTGCAAGCCAAGCACCGCAAAGGCGGCGGTCAGCCCATCAAAAACCTCCGCTGGAGAAGTGAAACGACGCCCCTTGAGCCAATACGCGAATTCATTGACCAGCAGGCTGGCTTTATATTCAGCGCCACGCGACGGAAAATTGCACCATATCTCGCCATGCCCGACGCACCCCTCGGCGTCGGTAATCCGGACAAGCAATGCGGGGCGATCATACATCGTGCCAAATGACGTCTGCACCGGCACATCGATCCCGGCGCGGAGAAGAATTGCCTCAACATGCCTGATCTCATGTGTCTGACCAGCAAGCCGCCGCGCCACATCGTCGAGCATTCCAACTTGACCAGCATTCCTCATATTTATCTTCGCTTTGATATCTTGGCGGGTCATTCGAGAAACATAATGACATCGGTATCATTCCAACGTATTTTTGAAAAGTCAACGTTATCCGTTGGTGGGACCGAAGTTGGACGACATGAAGAAAAAATACGATTTTATAATTATCGGTGCGGGTTCTGCGGGGTGCCTTCTCGCCAACAGATTATCCGCTGACCCCGCCCATAACGTTCTTCTGGTTGAGGCTGGAGGCTCCGATCGCCGCTTTTGGTCACGCCTGCCGATTGGTTATTACAAAACCATATACAATCAGGCATTTTCCCGCGTTTTCCAGACCGAGCCATGTGAAGGCAGCGGCGGCCGCGCCATAAAATGGCCACGCGGGCGGATCATTGGCGGCTCCAGCAGTATCAATGGTCTGATCTTTATTCGTGGTCAAAAGGAAGATTTTGACGATTGGCAATCGCTTGGAGCCCGCGGATGGGATTACCAGACGGTTCTACCCTTTTTCAGGAAGTTGGAGGGCTATAAGGGCGGCGAAAACCAATTCCGTGGTAGCCTTGGGGAACTGAAGGTAGATGACCTTCGTTTGCGCCATCCCGCCTGTGAAGCGTGGCTGAAGGCGGCGAATGAATGGGGCCTACCACCAATTGAAGATTTCAACGGCAATGATTCGTTTGGTGCGAGCAGATATCAACTCACCCTT
>CALIBP010000184.1 GCA_938048165.1 uncultured Alphaproteobacteria bacterium
AGGCGTGATATTTGGAGCTCCCTGCCCCTCCGGCCCTTCGCCTTCAGCCGTCCCCGCATACCAGTAATCTTTTTTTATGCCGCCTAGGATGGTCCGCGGCGTATGGCATTCCCCACAATGGACAACCGCACGCGACAGATAAGCGCCCCGATTCCATTCTTTGGATTTCGCAGGATCTGTTTTGTAAGGCCCTTCTGAGAAATACAGCCACTTCCAGAAGAACTGTCCAAACCGAATATTAAAGGGAAACGAAACCCCATGCGGTTTATTGGGTTGGGATAATGCCGGCAGCGTGAAGATATAATTTTTGATGGCAATAAGATCGGCATCGGTCATAAAAGTATACGCTGGATAAGGAAAAACCGGAAAGTAATGGCTGCCATCCGGCGCTCTCCCTTTACGAACCGCTTTGATGAAGTCGGCATCTGACCACGCGCCGATACCATGTTTTTTATCCCGGGTGATATTCGGTGAATAAAATGTGCCAAAAGGGGTTTTAAACTTCCTGCCACCGGCGAGAAATGGACCTTTGTTCTTCACATCTGTGTGACAATTACCGCAACCACTCGCAAAAAATAAAACTTCGCCTTTAGAAATTGACCTTTCCTGAGCCGACGTGGTGAAGCTAACCAAGAATAAGGCAACAAACGTCGCTGCAAAAGCACTCAACCCGATTTTCATTCGGACGTTTCCTCCAAATATTCTACGCGTAATAATCGGGGGGCGGATAATCCGCCCCTCACCTTTATTTAGGTAAAATAAATACAAAAGTATTTTTGTTGGAAGTTACAAAGTCTAAACAGCATTTTCTCCCCAACCATGCAAAAAAAGGACGCCACCGAATCAGTAGCGTCCTTTTTGTCGAGCCCTGATGTTTTTCAGGAACCAGTCTTTAAATAATCTTATTTTTTCTTCTTCTTCTTTTTCTTACACTTCATTTTGCCATTTTTGCAACTACATTTACCGTAAACTTTTTTGTTTGCGTCCAGCTTAATTGCTGCTGCAACTCCACCCTTAACTGGACCATATGCAGCCTTTATGGCCTCTTTGCTGCCCGAAGCTGCAGCTTCTTGTAAACCCTTGGCATAGAACGCGGCAGATCCATATTTCAGTTTCTTAGAAAGTACACTAATTTGGAGTGCCCGCATTTCCATATCACCAGCGGTACCAAGTTTTCTCGCCTTTTTTTTGTTTTTACTGCCCTTGATATATTTTGCTACGGCGCCACTCGCAGCACACAGCTCTTTCATAGAAGCCAATTTTACCTGTGTAGCCTGAGACATCTTCACCTTTGGCTTCGATGCTTGTTCTGCACAGCCGCTCACAGCGCCCAATAAGCCAAGACTGACTGCCGCGACCAAAATAGGTTTTAAAATAGATTTCATAAAACTCTCCCCAAATGAATTTATGTTTTCAAATTATACGCGTATGACTGCGTTATCAATACCCTATCCCACCATCTGAACGGATTTCTTGCAACCCTTTCAAACCGATTTATCCTCTAGCCAATCTAAGATTCATGATATGAAATTTCCATGAGCATTCAGTCTGTTTGCGTCTTTTGTGGCGCGTCCCCAGGTGGCAGCGCAGCATATCGGAGCGCCGCAACAGCGTTGGGAACGTTATTTGGAGAGAATAGCGTGCAGCTAGTCTATGGCGGTGGCGGGTCCGGGTTGATGGGCATTATCGCAGATAGTGTTCTGGAGTCCGGTGGTAAAGTAATCGGCGTTATTCCAGATTACCTCAAGGAGAGAGAGCTTGGGCACCAGAGGTTAACGCGGCTTGAAGTCGTGAGCAGTATGCATGACCGGAAACGTCGAATGTTCGATCTAGCGGACGGCATTGTTGTTCTTCCGGGGGGTGTTGGTACCCTGGAGGAAGCTTTGGAAGTCATTACCTGGAAACAGCTCGGGATGCACAACAAACCGATTATCATCCTGAATGTTCAACAATATTGGCAAAAACTTGACGAACTTATCGCAGCAACAATTGAGCACGGCTTCGCAGCCCCACCAACACGGGACCTTTACGAGTTAGTTGGCTCCACGAGCGAGGTGCTCCCGACTCTCGAAAGAATGCAGCAGAACCCAATTAATACTGATTTGGCTCGCCTATAAACCATGCCAAATTTTTACCCGCGAATGGCTGCTTCTATAGCTTCGAGGGCTTGGTCTGCCTTGGCCGCATCCGGACCCCCGGCCTGCGCCATGTCCGCACGACCGCCACCGCCCTTACCGCCCAAAGCAGCAGACCCTATTTTTACAAGAGCCACGGCATCAAACTGATCAGTGATATCATCGGTGACGCCGACAACGAGGGATGCTTTGCCATCGTCTTTTCCGCAAATAGCGACAACGCCGGAGCCTATTTGTTTTTTGAGATCGTCAGCAAAAGATTTCAACTCACGAGGGGGAATTCCCTCTAAAACCCGTCCAGCAAAGGAAATTCCGTCAATATCTTTAACGCCTGCATCACCAGGACCAGCCTCTCCGCCTCCCGTTGCAAGTTTGCGTCGAACCTCAGAAAGATCATTTTCAAGTTTTTTACGCTCTTCCAATAAAGCCGCAACACGCTCTGCAACCTGTCCAGGAGAAGCATTTAACAATGACGCAACTTCCTGCATTTGCGCCTCTGTCTCCGCCATTTGCGCCAAAGCAGCCTGGCCGGTCACTGCCTCTATTCGGCGAACACCTGCTGCGACAGCACTCTCTGAGACGATACGAAACGGACCGATATCACCAGTCCGGTTCACATGTGTTCCGCCACAAAGCTCGACTGAGTAAGGTGAATTACCTCGATCGCCCATCGTCACGACGCGGACCTCATCTCCGTATTTTTCACCAAACAAGGCCATAGCACCGGTTTCAATTGCTTCATCCGGTGTCATCAACCGGGTAACAACTTCACTATTCCCTTGAATCTGGCGGTTAACATTATCGGTAACCTCAGCAAGGTCCTCAGCCCCAATCGCTTTGGGGTGACTAATATCAAAACGCAACCGGTCAGGCGCCACCAAAGAGCCTTTTTGCGAAACATGGTCCCCCAAACGATCCCTTAAGGCGGCATGCAGTAAATGGGTCGCCGAATGGTGGCCGCGCAGCCCTGCCCGACGGTCGAGCTCGACCTGCATTTCAACAACATTGTCTACGGACATCGAGCCACCCGACACAACGCCGACATGAACATGGAGATCACCAACCTTTTTCTGCGTGTCGGAAACTGTAAATGCCGCATCGCCGTCACCGGAGAGCGTACCAACATCCCCCATTTGGCCGCCAGATTCAGCATAAAATGGCGTTTGATTAACGACCATGGCAACCGCATCCCCATCATGAGCTGTTTCAATCCGAGCCCCATCCTTTACGATCGCCAGAATTTTGCCTTCGCTGAATTCATTGGTGTATCCGAGGAACTCCGTCGCACCGAGTTCCTCACGAATATCGAACCAGACGGAATCGTCTGCTGCATCTCCGGAACCAGACCACGCCTTGCGCGCGTCTTCACGTTGCTTCTGCATTGCAATATCAAAACCATCGGTATCGACCGCCCGTCCCTGGCCGCGCAGCACATCCTGGGTTAGGTCCAGTGGAAAGCCATAAGTGTCATACAGACGAAAAGCGACTTCACCGGGCAACGCTTCCTGATCACCAAGGCGATCCGTTTCCTCCGTCAAAAGTTTGAGTCCTCGGTCCAGTGTTTGCTTAAATCGTTTTTCTTCAAGCTCAAGCGTTTCAGTAATCAACGCTTCGGCTCGAGTGAGTTCGGGAAAGGCAATCCCCATCTGGGCAATAAGGGCGGGTACCAGCTTAAACAGCAATGGCTCCTGACATCCCATCATATGCGCATGCCGCATGCCGCGGCGCATAATACGTCTCAAGACATAGCCGCGACCTTCGTTGGACGGCAAGACGCCATCCGCAATCAAAAAGGAACTGGCGCGCAGATGGTCGGCGATCACTCTATTGGAAACATTTTGAGAGCCGTACGGATCCACACCCGCTGCTTCCGCCGACGCTTCGACCAAGGCGCGGAATGTATCCGTGTCATAATTATCGTGCGATCCCTGCATGAGCGCCGATATACGCTCAAGCCCCATTCCGGTATCAATGCTTGGTTTGGGTAAATTTTGGCGATTGTCCGCAGTAACCTGCTCATATTGCATAAAGACCAAATTCCAAATCTCGATGAAACGGTCTCCATCTTCTTCGGGGCTTCCTGGTGGCCCTCCAGGAATATGGTCGCCATGGTCGTAAAATATCTCCGAACACGGTCCACAAGGTCCGGTATCGCCCATCGCCCAGAAATTATCGCTGGTCGCAATCCGGATGATCCGATCTTCGGGAAGACCCGCGATCTTTTTCCACAGGTCAAACGCGTCATCATCTTCGTGATAAACGGTTACCAGCAATCGGTTTTTATCGATTGCGAAGTCACCCGTGATTAAATTCCATGCCAGTTCAATAGCCCGTTCCTTGAAATAATCACCGAATGAAAAATTCCCAAGCATTTCAAAAAACGTGTGATGACGGGCGGTATATCCAACATTCTCAAGGTCGTTATGCTTTCCACCCGCACGAACGCACTTCTGTGATGTTGTCGCGGTCTTGTAGTCGCGGGTTTCCAGGCCGGTGAACACATTTTTGAATTGGACCATCCCGGCATTGGTGAACATCAATGTTGGGTCGTTGTGCGGTACCAGCGGTGAGGACGACACGATTTCATGCCCATTCTTCCCAAAATAATCGAGAAAGGCTGCTCTAATTTCATTGGTCGTGGTCATCGTAGTACTACCCTTAATTACGCACCTCAGCGCCGGACCGCGTGAGTATTAACGACGTGATCACACCCTGTCCAGATTAAGGCATGGCCACCTTTGTGAGACTGGATTGTCTCTAGTTTTCTGACAAAGAAAAGGGGCGCGGAAAGAGCGATGCTGCCTCGCCGCGCCCCGGGGTTTGATCCGGGGGAGGATCAGGGGTTCTTGAAGGTCGTCTAGATCTCTTCTTCGCTGTCTTCTGTTATAGCGGTTTCAGAGGTCGGCGCTTCCTTGAGAGCTGCCTCTGCGATCAGGCCAGCACTTTCACGGATACGGCGTTCGATATCTGCAGCCATTTCCGGATTCTCACGCAGGAACTGTTTAGAGTTTTCCCGTCCCTGACCAATCCGCTGACTATCATAGGAGAACCAGGCACCTGATTTCTCGACGATCCCGGCTTTGACACCCAGATCGATCAGTTCGCCCATTTTGGAGATACCTTCGCCATACATGATATCGAATTCAATGATCTTGAAGGGCGGTGCGACCTTGTTTTTGACCACTTTAACCCGGGTCTGGTTACCAACAATTTCATCACGGTCCTTGATCGCACCGATACGCCGGATATCAAGCCGCACCGACGAATAGAATTTAAGCGCATTACCACCCGAGGTGGTCTCAGGATTACCAAACATCACACCGATCTTCATGCGGATCTGGTTGATAAAAATAATCATCGTTTGAGACTTGGAAATCGAGCCGGTCAGCTTCCGAAGCGCCTGGCTCATTAACCGCGCCTGCAACCCAACATGGGCATCACCCATTTCGCCTTCGAGTTCCGCCTTGGGCACCAGCGCCGCAACCGAATCGATAACGATGACATCAATGGCACCTGATCTTACCAGTGTATCGGCAATTTCGAGCGCCTGCTCACCGGCATCGGGCTGCGAAATCAGCAATTCATCAAGCTCAACACCTAGCTTCTGGGCGTAAACAGGATCAAGGGCATGTTCGGCATCGATAAAGGCACATTGACCACCGCTCTTCTGCGCTTCGGCAACACAGTGAAGCGCCAGAGTCGTTTTACCTGAAGATTCCGGGCCATAGATTTCGATAACCCGTCCCTTCGGCAATCCACCGATGCCGAGCCCGATATCAAGGCCAAGAGAACCTGTCGAGACGGCTTCGGCTTCAACCACCTGGCCTTCGCCAAGCTTCATGATAGACCCCTTGCCGTAGGACCGTTCTATCTGTTGCAGCGCAGCCTCGAGCGCTTTTGATTTGTCCATGCCGTCCTTCTCTACAAGCTTCAATGCGGGGTTCGCCATTGGTCTCTCCTTATTCCATAGCCATCAGATTCGTTCAACGTAACGTCGTTGTTGAACGAACTATGTACATGTTTTGTTCTCATTGCAAAGAAAATTTTTTTACTATATAAAATCAGGTATTTAATATGTTTTGTTCTAAATTTGTTCACCCGCGTTCTGGCAAATTTACCATAACGGGTAACCCGACAGGAAATGTGGTTTATTCCCGATAACGGCGTTAACTAATTATGGCGATCAAACCTCTTCAGCCATGATTTCCTTCACCTTGGTCGCGAGCTGCTGCAATGTGAACGGTTTGGGAAGAAAGTGGATATCCTCTGCGACATCCAGCCGTTTGCGGAATGAATCCTCGGTATAGCCAGAAATGAACACGACCTTCATATCGGCGTGCGTTTCTCGAACCTTGCGAATCATCGCCGGCCCATCAAGCCCTGGCATAACGACGTCAGTTATCAGCACATCAATGTTGTTGCCCTCCTGCACCAGCAATTCGAGGGCCTCCTCGCCACTTCCCGCCTCGACAACCGTATAGCCCTTGTTACGCAGGGCCCGGGCACCAAACATTCGCACCGCATCTTCGTCTTCAACCAGCATCACCGTGCCCGCTCCGGTTAGATCAGGCGCTGGTGCTGGCGCTGCTTCCTCAGCGACACCTTCGATCGCGACGTCATCCGCTGTGGCGACATGCTGCGGCAGATAAATCGTGAAGCAGGTCCCCTCACCAACTTCAGAATCGACAAATATATGCCCTCCGGTCTGACGGATAATACCGTAAACGGTGGAGAGACCGAGACCGGTCCCGGAACCAACTTCCTTGGTGGTAAAGAACGGTTCAAAAATCTTGTCGACAATCTCTTTCGGAATGCCGGTGCCAGTGTCCGTCACCTCAAGCACGACATAGTCGCCATTCGGCAATGATTGATGACGGGCTGTTCTGCTTTCCTCACGGGACATGTTACGGGTAAAAATCGAGACCTTGCCGCCAGCATCGACGACATCGCGGGCGTTTACCACAAGGTTAATGATCACCTGTTCCATCTGGCTTTCATCAACCTTTACCTGCCAAAGGTCGCGGCCATGAACCATCTCAAGCTCGATATCGGCACCAATCAGTCGGCGGAGAAGATGAGACAGCTCAGCAAGCACATCCGTGATATTCAGAACACGCGGTTGCAATGTTTGTTGTCGGGAAAATGCCAGGAGCTGACGCACCAGATTCGCTGCCCGATTGCCGTTTTGCTTGATCTGCATGATGTCCGCAAAGGATTGATCCTTTGGCGAATGGCGCTGGAGCAACAGGTCGCAGAACCCGATCATGGCGGTGAGCAGATTATTGAAATCATGGGCAACACCACCGGCGAGCTGCCCCACCAGATCCATCTTCTGGGACTGAATAAACTGTTCTTCAAGGCTTCGCTGTTCGGTCTGATCAAAAGCATGCACGACCAATCCACCGGGACCGCCGTCGTCAGCCTCATAACGCCGTCCAAAAAACGCCGCGACCATCGCATCCGGCCCGTCGAGCGTAATCTGTAGCGGCACGATATCATCCGATTCCATCGCATTCATGACCCAGCGCCGGAGTCGGTCGCGATCATCGACCGACGCACAGCTCCAGAGGTTGTTCTGCTCGACCTCAGCCTCGGTTTTGCCCGCCATTTCAGCAAAAACAACCGAGCAATCCGTTACCACACCGTTTGTATCAAGGAGAGCAATACCAACGGGGGCGGCGTCGAACAAACGCTGGAATCGTTCCTCAGCGGATCGCAGTTCCGATGCCAAATCCCGTTCGTTGGATAAATCACGCACAAGCGCGCGGGTCCGTAAACCAGACCCATCACTTACCGTAGTCTGCGCGACGAACGAGTCGAAACGCCGGGCATCCTCTGCAACGAAATCTACCTTGGCACACCCATTGACCTCACCCGGAGGAAGCAGGCTCCACGGTGCCTCGGCGTTTTGCTCACCAGCGATAACAAAGTCCTGTAACCTTTTCCCACTGCTTATTAATTTTTCCGGCGTTGTCCCAAGCCACCCGGCAAAGGTCGCATTGGCATTGACCAAATGTCCGTGTTCGTCTGCGGAAAAATAGCCGATTGGAAACTCATTCAAAAATTCTGTAAGCAACCCCTGTTCGGCGTCAATCGCTTCCTGGAGGGCATTGCGCACATCAGCATCCGATAGCGACCACAAGCTTAAAGAAGAGTCACCGTCTACCGGGCATACTGATAACCGGCACCAGGCCTTATGACCGTTCTTGTCGATAATAGCGATTTCACGTACCGCAGCCTCATGGGCGGCGGCAGCAACTTCCAGTTCCTGCAAGGCCTGACGGTTGGGCTCTTCATCAAAAAGAATTCCCTTTAAACTCGCCAATCCCTGATTATTCTCCGCGGCAATTTCTGACTCATTGCCCCCAACCCGAAGAGTCCAGTTCCGGTTGGCTAGAACATTTTGCCCACGACGGTCGGCCAGCAACACAGCATTTTCCATGCTATCCAGCGCCGTACGATGCAGCGTCGCAAGCCGCTGTGCCTCTTTGAAACGCATCCGATACCAGACCAGTACCACGATCGCCAAAGTAACAACGGACAGGGCGGCCCATTCGACCCCCGGCAACGTACTGGCCCCAAACAACTCGATAGCGCGCACCGGTACTGCCACGAGTTGCATTGCCAACACGATGATTGAAATAACCAACAGACTAAATCTCTGCCGAAAGACTGACGGCAACGCTTCCTCCCCCTCCCGCTTTCGCGGGTTCTCCCCTGTCCGCGATAGAAATACCGCGTATTCTCAGTCTTCATGAAAACTTTATATTGGTAAAGAACTGGTTAACGTCGTTGGTTCACGCCGAAATTCGTTTTGGCAAAGTAACCTCGTCATTGCCGGACATGATCCAGCAATCCAGCCCTATCCTGCTTCTGGATACCCGGGTCAGGCCCGGGTATGACGGGAGCTCTATCTATTCTACGACCCCTGCTCACCCCAAACCCATTGGCGGCACAGAAAAGCGCTGCCACAATAACCCCAACCGGTAATTACGGAGGCCCATCATGCATCTCGAAGGCTCATGCCATTGCGGCAAGGTAAAGTTCAGCTGCGAATCCCGAACCCCCTACCCGTTCAACAAGTGTTACTGCTCGATCTGCCGTAAGCTCAACGGTGGCGGCGGTTATACCATCAACATCATGGCCGAGACCGACAGCAGAAAGATCGAGGGAGAGGAACACATCAAAGTCTATCGCTCCGCCAAGAACGATCGTGATGTCTACGAAGAAGACGGACTCGGGTTTTCACGCCGCAGCTTCTGCGGCCATTGCGGTACCATGCTGTGGAACTATAACGAAAAGCACGGCCAGTGGTTTTATCCTTTCGCCTCCGCCATCGACACGCCACTGCCAACCCCGCCGGAAATCCGCCACATGATGGTCGAACATAAGGTGCCGTGGTCAAACATCCCCGACGGCGAACAGCAGTTTGACCAGTATTCAGATGAAGGCATCGAAGACTGGCACAAGCGGCAGGGATTGTTGGAGGAGATATAGGCGTGAGCTTAGCCGCACTGTTTGATGACCGAAACGATACGCGCGAGAAATTGAAGGTCTAGTTCCGGGTGTTTACAAAATTAAAAATTACTTTGGTGGGAATTTTGTTGATATTCGGCTTTCATACGAAAGCAGCACAAAACACCAATTTTACTTCAGCAGAGGAAGTAAACGCAAAAATTTCCCAAGGAATAAATGCGCTGGATAGGGGTGAAGCTAAAAAAGCGTTTAGAATTTTACAACCTCTCGCCAATCGACAGCACCCAAAAGCGTTAGCCGCAGTTGGAGTGATTTTAGCTAGAGATCTTTTTGTTGATAAAGGGCGCAAGGTGTTTGGAAATGTTAATTGGTCAGGTGTTCCATCAAATGGCGTCAAGGAGCTTGCAATGCTAAGGCGTTCAGCCGCAATCGGAAGCCCTGAAGGGAAATACTATTTAGGTTTTTACTTGGTGTTGTTGTCTTCTAACGACGAAAAGTCTGCTGGCTGGGATTTAATAAATGAGTCTGCGGATTTGGGTTTTCTTCGCGCACAATGGGATTTGCACCTATTTCATTTGAATATCGGAGATAATTTCAAAATTCAGCGCAATCGGCATAAAGCAATAGAAAGCTACTCAGAATTATTCAAATGGCTCTATTTGTATATTCATTGCAAATTCCGCAATCCCAAAATTAGAGAATTCAAATGGAATGACTTCTACACCGTTTTGTTTTCAGACGACAAAGTAATAAGTCGCGCGGAGGTCACAAAAATGGGCAATGATCATATAACACGATGGAAAAATCGACATGGCTCGTTGTGCATCAATGATGTTAGCAAATGACAGATCGAAATTTTCCAGCCTAATCCTTTCCCCATTTTGCTTTTGCGGGCGCGTGGACTACGTTAAGCTCCATGACCTCCTTCTCCACACCCCTCACCGATAGGCTCGGAATCGATATTCCGATCCTGCTCGCCCCGATGGCCGGCGGGCCGACGACGCCGGCGCTGGTCAGTGCGGTTTCCGATGCCGGGGCGTTTGGCCAGTTCGGTGCTGCCTATCTCGATGGAAAGGCGATCCGCGATATGGCGGCTGAGCTTCAGGGCCGGACCAATAAAGGCTTTGGCATCAACCTGTTTGTCCCGGAAGACCCGCCGGTGACGGAGGCCGAAATCGCTGCCGCGACCTCAGCCATTGCTGATTACTTTGCGCAGTTTGGTGTCGTGCCGCCCGACAGTGTCAGCAATGTCATGCCCGATATTGATGACCAGATCGCGGCCGTTATCGAGAGCGGCATCAAGCTGTGCTCGTTTCATCTCGGGCACGGCTCGCAGCCGGTGATTGCGGCGATCAAGAATGCCGGGATCATCACCGCCGCGTCAGCAACCTCAGTCGCCGAAGCGCTGGAAGCCGAGGCCGCCGGGATTGATTTCATTATAGCCCAGGGCTCAGAGGCTGGTGGCCATCGCACGACATGGATCGGCGACTGGCAGGACTCGATGACCGGCACGATGAGCCTCGTTAGCCAGCTCACCAACGCTGTCTCGACCCCTATTATCGCCGCCGGTGGCATTATGGACGGGCGCGGTCTTGCTGCCGCTCTGGCGCTTGGCGCCTGCGGGGTGCAGATGGGCACCGCCTTCCTCACCTGCCCCGAAGCCGGGGTGCATCCCGCGTTTCAGCAGGCGTTGCTGGATGTGGAAGATGACGGCACGGTCATGACCAGGACATTCTCGGGCCGTCCGGCACGGGGCTTACGCAATCGCTATATCAACGAGATGGAAGCTTCCGGTGCGCCTGTCCTGCCCTTCCCGCTGCAGAACACGCTCACCGGCAGCCTGCGGGCGGCTGCGGCCAAGGCCAATGATACCGATTTCATGTCAATGTGGTGTGGACAGGCGGCCGCGCTCAGCCGCGGTCTTCCCGCCGCCGAACTGATAGAGACAATTGTCGCGGAATATCAGGAAGCGGCGAACTCGGCCTTCCACTCATCCATCGGCTGATAGGTCGGGTCGGCGAGACATTTTTCCTCACAGGCTTTCCAGACTTCCTCATCCGACTTGTCAAAATCGATCAACTGGCGATGCGGCTGGGCGATATACCACGGCGTCGCCATATAGACCTCGATCCGGTTCCCTTCAGGATCCGGGAAATAGACCGACAGCGCCGACCCATGATCCACTGGCTCAATATTCTGGATACCGGCCGCGACGGCGTGGTCATAGGCCTGACGGACTTCCTTGAAATCATCAACGCGGAAGGAAATCTGATTAATCGTCGTGCGATCATCCTCCTTGCGGGTCGCCGCCATAACGATCTGGTGATGTTCTTCCGGGTTGCGGCTCAGGAACACCAGCTCCGCCTTGCCGCCCATACCCCTATCCGTGACCTTGAATCCCAGCACGTTAGTGTAGAAATCAACCATTTTGTCGACATCGATGACATCGATTCCAAGATGCCCAAAGCTCATTTTTGGTAATTCTGACATTAATTCCTCCCGTTTGATCTGACCGGCACATCCGGCTTTTGCGGTTATATTGACACAAAAATCATGGCGGTAAATGGAAAGATTAGCTGCCTTTTGCGGTCATCATATCTTCACGATTGATTAGCCAAATTCTGCAAGGATTATGGCAACGTTAACTGACGATTAGGCGATGCCATGACAGAGAACCAAACCCGTGAATATAAACGCCGTCTGAGTGATCATATTGTCGATGCCTTTGATATGGCCTGTCACCAGGGCAATGTTGACGCCGCCAGTGGCCTCTATCAGACGCTCGAGATTGTCCTGACCAACCAGGGCGGTGCCGGAAGCGTTGAGAAACGTCAGAATATTGATTTTATTCATGCGGCAGCGGCCAAACTCATGGCCCTAAAAAGCGAGCAACGTGCCGCCTGATACTAACCGTTTATAAAATGGCGTTACGCCGGTAGGCGGGTCGAATGCAGCGTTTAAGACTTAGTCACGCGCCTTGTAGGCATTCTCATATTCGCTGATCAGCCGATGTTCCTGACCCTTCTTTGGGGTTTTGAAGCAATTGGCCTCCGCCAGCGTTTTATAGCAATAAACTGCATCCGGCGGAATTTCACGGCTCTTTAGCCAGCCATCTTCTGTCATACGGCCTTCCGTCCAGCCAAACTCTGCCCGAAACCTCTCAAGATACGGGTTGGAACAGGCTGACATCAAAACTGACGCCGCGAGAACTGCTGGAACGATCAGACGGGATTTTCTAATTTTGGCCATAACAGGGGCCCCACTACTAAACGATAACTACTGCGATAGCATAGAGGTTCAGCGTAAAGGCTCTGTTAACGTTTCAACGATTTATCCATCGCCCAGAATGGCGAAAACATCGCCGACTTCTCTGACACCTTCGACATGTTGGCGATGCCAAATGGCATAGAACAATAAAACCCAGGCGGCAAAACCAGCACGACGGCGCGTACTCCTGAAAATGGCTTCAACCCGGTCTGGCCGACAAAGTTCGGTGATCCCTGCCTGACGTGCGACCAGTGGCCCAAGCATCTCGCCTTTGCGGATAATCCATTCGCCAACGGGCACGGTAAAACCGCGTTTACGCGAAAACGGTTTTGCAGCCGGCACGACGTCTTCCAGCCATTTTCGGAGAATCCATTTGCCGGTGCGACCCTTGATCTTGAGAGAATCCGGCAACCGAAAAACCGCGTTTGCGATAGCGGGATCAAGCATCGGCGTCCGCCCCTCAACGCCATTCGCCATGAGACATCGGTCAAGCTTGATCAATAAATCATGGGGCAACCAGTCCGCACAATCTGTCGCCTGCGCACTTTGCAGTGGGCTTCGGCCATCGGCGGCGGCGATTGACTCGCTGGCCGCGAGACCGCTACGCCAGTCGCGAGAATCCTCGCGCAGGATATTCATTGCATCTAGCGCCCCACGCGAGCGCATCGCGCGTCGATGGCTCCACCAGGGACGAATGGCAGACCGATATCGACCGTAACCACCGAACAGTTCGTCGCCACCTTCACCACACAAAATTACCTTTAAATCCTGTCCAGCGGTCGCCGCCAATTTATAAGTGGGCAGTTCGGCATAGTCAGCAACCGGGTCATCCATCGCGCGTGTGACTAACGGGACCGTCGACCAGAAATCCTGTTCGGTAAAATCAACCTCGATATGTTCCGCGCCCAGCGATCTTGCGATCGCCGCTGCGTCCGCCCGTTCATCAGAGGCGCCGGTATCTGAAAACCCGACTGTAAAGGCCTTTACCGGTTGATCATTCAACCGCGCCATCAAAGCAAGAACCGCAGAAGAATCTATCCCGCCCGACAGGAACATACCGTAAGGAACGTCACTCCGCTGATGCACCTCAACACTATCAATTAATGCTTGTTCGACCCGCTCCAGAGCGGAAGCTTCATCGACCTCTTCCGGGGGACCTGATGGGAGTGCAGCCCGACGGAGTCTGTGCACTATTCGACCGGATTCAACAATAAGGGTTTCCCCGGGAAGAACCCGAAAAATGTTTGATAAAACAGTCTCCCGCCCTGTCGTAAATTGCAGTTGCAGCAACTCTTGCGCTGCGTTTCGTCTGACATTGGCGGATACCAAACCCGATGCCAGAAGCGCTTGAGGTTCTGAAGCGAAGGCAAAACCAAACGCTCCCTCGGTATAATATAACTGCTTAATGCCAAACGGGTCTCGCGACAGGACGAGACGACGCCGTTCCGGGTCGTGAATTGCGATCGCATACATGCCACGCAAATGTTCGGCGAAAGCTTCACCATATTTAGCGTATAGATGCAGAGGAGGTTCGCAGTCTGAGGCCGTCGAAAAGGCGATGTCAGCCATGCCAGCCTTAAGTTCGAGATAATTATAGATTTCCGCATTGGCAATCAGCGTAACCCCGTTATCCAGACTTAAGGGTTGATCGCCTGTTTCAAGATCAATAATGGCGAGCCGACGATGCGCCATTCCGACGCTTCCTTCGAAATGCAGGCCTTCGCCATCTGGGCCGCGATGTACCAGCGCCGTTTGCATCGCAATGACTGTGTTACGGTCCGGTGGCGCACCAGATGCAGTCATAATGCCGTTTATACCGCACATCAGCCGATCAGCCTTTCAAACAGGTCGAGGTACTGGCCAACGACCTGTTCCTCCGTAAACGCGTCTTCGTATCTGCTCCGCCCACCGACTGCAAGCTGTCCCATAAGCGCCGGGTCTCCCCTCAGCTTTCTAATCGCCGTAGAGAGCGCCGCGGCATCTTCATTTGGCACCATCACGCCGGTTTTACCGTCTTCTATCAGAGAGGTGGGCCCTTCGCTGGCCGCCGCAATTATCGGCGTTGAATGCAACCAGGCCTCAACAATGATATTTCCGAAGGGCTCATGCCGAGAAGAACAAATAAAAACATCAGCAGCAGCATAGAGCGGCCCCGGATCATCCACCCAGCCCAAAAACCGGACGCGCTCCGCGATACCCAACGTATAGGCCATTGCTTTTAGATCTTGATCCAACGGCCCTGCCCCACCGAGCCACAGGTAATGGTCTGGCAGGTCAAGCATCGCCTTTAGAAGAATATCGAACCCTTTATTTTTGTGAAGCCTGCCAAGCGCCAGTAACAACGGTGCTTTTTCGGGCGTGTCGAATTGTGCCCGGGAAATCGGCGTTGCCTGGATATCTGGAGCAAAATTCGGAATGACCGATATCTGCTCCGCCGGCCTGCCATGATCATAATAAAATTTCGCAAGACCCTTCGTCGTTAAGATCAGATGCTCGCATTTTCTGTAATATTTCGGCGCGTAGTAGCCGCGCGGCGAACCGATATGGACAAATCTCTTTCTGGCACCCGCCGATTGCCGGGACACAAATCGAGTTGGTCTATTCATCCAACTCAAGACCACGTCCGGTCCAAACAAGCCAAATTCCTGTTTTAAAATTTTTGGGGTTTTTAGGTCCAGCAAACCACCGAATGGCGCTGTCGAAAATTCAACAGAGGCCCCCGTGAGCATCGCCTCTCTGGCAGGCGCAGGTCGAATAATAAGTCTCTGGTCAATCGCTGTTTTTTGTAATGCAACAACGAGACGGCCAAAGAAAGTTTCCGCACCGCCTGCTTCCGCCCCCGCCATAAGGTGCATGACACGCATCAGCCTATCAACCTCTCAAACGACGCCGCAGCATCGTCCCAACTCCACTGTCGTTGTGTTTTAAGCGCCGCATCACTTTGCTGCCGCCATAAGGAATCATCCCGTAATAAATTGAGCGCAGCTCTGGCAAAGTCGCTATCATCTTTCCCAACAAACCCGGTCTGACCATCGCTAATCCGTTCAGCGACACACCCGATATCCTGAACGACTGCCGGCAATCCGGCTGCCTGTGCTTCGCCAACTGCAAGGCAAAAAGTCTCTCCAGGATCGCCGCGGTAAAGCAACAACCGAGATTGAGCAAGTAAGCCCACCAGGGCCTGTTTAGGCACGGGCTCATGAAGAAAGACATTGCATTGCTGAAGAGAAGCAGCCTTATCCAGAATAGGCTGCATTTGTTCCACACGGGACGTACCGTGTGAGCCGTAAGTCGCCGCACCGGAATAGACATGCAGCTCTGCTTCCGGCATTTCCGGATAAACGCGATCACACCACAGGTCGAGCAACCATGACAGGCCGCGTTGCGGGTTGGACGTGAACACGGCTCTTGGCGGAGGTATGTTCTTTTGAGGCTCAACCGACCGAAACTCTTCCGAGATACCGTAAGGTATAATTATACGCCCTCCATCGGGCGCCCACTTGGGATAGCTGTTGGCGTGATAGGTCCCGGAGAAAACAATCGAGGGCCGACGACGCCATAGCTTTGAAAGGTAGCGAAACTTTAGCAAATATTGTGCTGGGTTATGGATCCAAAACACGGCCTGTCGAGCCTGCGGGGACAGTAATAGTAATTTATCGCTACGGTTTGCGATGTAGAGGTCACATTTCTCTGGCACGCCATTCTCCAATGAAATCCAGGAAACACCATCCTTCTCCATTGGCACCGGGCATTTATTCACCACCGTAACCTTATGCCCGCGCTTCGCGAGCGCAACGGCTAGCGATATAAAAGCTGTCTCTGCCCCGCCAAGCGGGCCTCGTTCCAGGGAGGCACTATCGAACTCGATCCCGTCATCGGTCATAACGATGTCAGCCATCACGATCCCTCGCGATTTCTGCGCAAAGGTCGTAAGCCGCCTGCTCCACTCTCTCGACTGAAAGCCCTCCCATCAGATTCTCCGTGGAGCGATGATCAAAACCTGGAACTCCAACCAGCTCTTTATAGGATTCAGAGGATTCAACGGCGGTACTGTGTCGCCCCCAGGGCCCATATCGGACAGCGGGGCTCGGGCCGAACAGGCCTATTGTCGGCGTTTTAACCGCCGCTGCCATATGCATTAGTCCTGAATCGTTTCCAATAAACAGTGCACATTTTGAAAGACAGGCCGCAACAGTCGGCAAAGCATGTCGACCAACCAGGTCGACCGACTGCTTCTCGTCAAGTTCGTCGAGAACAGGCTGGGCCAGGCTTCGTTCTTCCTCGGCACCAAATACAGCAATCCGTGCGGAAGGAAATAACCCGTCTTTCTGAGTGAGACGATGGGCGAGAGAAACAAAATTTTGTGCTGGCCAAATCTTTGGTAACCAGTTGGCTGTTACACCAAGCCCAATAACGGGACCACCCCCCGGCAGAACAAAGTCAGCGTCACTGATAGCCCCATCAGATAACCAAAGCTTGGTATCCGGCGGCGGGTTCAGATTAAACAATTTACCGAGTTCCACGACCCGATGGATAGTTCCGCCCTCATCATTGGACCGCAGCGTTTTACGATCACGCGCCCGCAAAGTCCACGCAAGGGCGGATGCCCTGAGATCAACGACCATGTCCCAAGACGTCGACACCACATTTGCCCAAAGCGACAACCAATGACCCGCGAACTGCTTTTTTTGTAACGCTATTACCCGTTCAACCCCTGGCACCGCTTCAAAGAGCGGCGCCGGCAAGGGGCCACAGGCAACAGTAAATGACGCGTCGGGAAATTTCGTGACAAGATGCGATAGAAGGCATGTTGATAAAACGGCATCTCCGATACGTGTCGAGGTTACAAACAAGATATTCATGATTTAACCGGAGCCCTCATCAGCGCTCGGATACCGACGAAACTGCTGCACGACGTCCTATTTCTTACCTTCAACTCTTGCTTATCAATCACACTGACACCACCATTGGAGAACTGGAACCTTTAACAATCGTTCCCACGGGCCCAAGGCGAGACAAAGATGAATGACACTTATTATACAGCTCTAACCGACAGAGGTATCCTTTCGATAACTGGCCCAGATAGCTTGGCTTTCCTGCAGGGAATCGTCACGAACGATATAGAAAAGGTCTCCGCAAACTGCGCTGTTTACGCCGCTATTTTGACTCCGCAGGGAAAATACCTGCATGATTTCTTTGTTGTAAAATCTGGTGATCAATTTCTCCTGGACTGCCCATCGAATCAATTAGAGGCGTTAACCAAACGATTGAAGATGTATCGTCTGCGGGCAAAGGTGGAGATCGAGGACCTCAGTGACGAGTTCGCGATATTTTCGATTACAGGTCCTAACGTCTTCAACGCCGCTGGCGTAACGGAATCCCCAGGTAACGCAATAAACTACGACAACGGAATAGCTTTTGTTGATCCACGGCTTGTCGAGCTGGGACTTAGAACGATCCAGCCCGTCTCGACCGCCATAGAATTCATCAAGAAAACGGGGTTCCAGGAAGAAATTCTGGAGACCTATAAAACTACCCAAATATCCTTGGGCGTTCCTGACGGAGACAGCGGCGAAATTCTAAAACAAGCGTTTCCATTGGAAATCGGATTTGATGAGCTTAATGCTATTTCCTTCGATAAGGGCTGTTATGTTGGTCAGGAAGTAACGACACGGATGAAAATTCGGAAACTCGTTAAGAAACGCCTTGTCCCTGTCACGTTCAATGGTATCGCGCCGGTCCCGGGGACATCGATCCAATATCAGAACAAGGAAGCCGGACAGGTATACGCTTGCAACGGCGAGCAAGGTATCGCGATGTTAGGTCTTGAAACACTCGCCAATGCTCTTGACGGAGGCACGGAACTCACTACCGAGGAGACGACTCTCCGCGTGACCAAACCCGGCTGGTTTCAACTGCCGGACTGATCAGCTTTTCAAGGCGTCACGAATTGATGCAACATCAGCGTCCGCAGCTTGTTGGAAATATGAAGCGTCCATCCCTGCTATAATAAACTGCGCGCCCATCGCAGCATATTCTGCTGCGAGCACCGGATTATTCCTGACACCGCCAAGAGCAAATACTTTCCCACTCTTTCGGCAAGCCGCAGCGACCTGCTCACAGGCGCTTCTAACCTGCTTGCCATCTAAATCCCCTGGCACCCCCATTGCCGCGGAAAGGTCCGCTGTTCCCACCATCACCATATCAACACCGTCCACTGCAGAAATCTCGTTAGCGTTTTCTACCCCCGTTTCCGTCTCGATCATGACCGTTGTCATGGTGAGCGCATCCAACCGCTCTCCAGTTTCTTTCTGAGATAAACCTTGAAACCCAAGATGAATTGTTGAGCCCACAGCTGACCGTGTTCCGCGCGGCGGAAAGAGGCAAGCGCCGGCCACTGCCGCTGCCTGTATAGCCGTCTCCACATGAGGAAAAATGATGCCATATGCCCCACCGTCAAGCAGTCTCGTGGCGAGACCGACCTCATCCTGAGGTACCCGAACAAAAGGGGTCACACCAAACCCCGAAGCCGCCATGCAGATCGCCGAAGTGTCATCAGCCGTTATGGGGCTATGCTCCATATCGACATATAAGGCATCAAAACCAGCCGCGGCAGCGATCCTACCTACGTCAACAGTCCGAGACATTCGAACGCACAAACACAATGCTGTGCCTCCATTCGCCATCAGTGTGCTAATGGGATTAGCCATTAAACTCTCCAATACCGATAACAATTCAATTCTTATCCGCATCTTGCCGCAGTTGGTCATACACACCAAACTTGACGCCTGCAAACAAACGAATAGTCCTCACGCCCGATTCATTCTTTGATCGCAAAACATATCGGCGGCAGGCACCACGTCAGATCGAATTATGAATTTGAGAGAACTTTGTGCATTTCCCGTCAACAATCTGTTGTCGGAAAACTCCGGAATTTGGAACCAGATTTTTTCGCGTCGGAAGCAGAAGGAAAATTAGAGCTTCTCACAATCGCGCTATCGACATCACCTACCGGCAATAAAAGCAACGGGCCTGTTTTTAACCCCGCATCAGTTAGCGCAATGGTGGTACTGCTCCTGCCGTCACAGTGAGCTTTTTGACAAGATTTTTTGCCGCTTCATTCTCCCCTTTCAACCTCTGATCAAGAACGAGGCGAATAGCCCCCAAGTGGAGCTTGATAACCTGAATCTGTTTGGGAGACATCGAGATTTTACCTTCGCGCATGAAATCGCAAAGGATCGCTGCAATTTCCGTGACACTGGGATAACCAAATGTCGTTCCTTGGCCCTTTATATCATGAACGACCCGGAAGACCTCCCGTATCCGTTTCTTAATCTCGATTCTCTCGTTGTCGATTTTCTGCGACGCAGCAACGATATCGGCCAAGGCCCACTCCTCAAATCCGTCCGCTGCCGCCGCAATATTTGCATCCGCGTTCTCGAGACGACGAGCAAGCTCGGCTTGCGACAACTTACTGGCCTGCACCTTGGCTTTTAACATGTTTTGCATCACTACCTCCGATACACGTGGTGTTTAATTCAAAAGTTCATCAAGAGAATCATTGAGATCATCGAACGCTTTTAACTGGTCTGCAGTAAGCTCCTGTGAGCCAGAATCAGTTGCATCAACAACGCTTTCTAACTCTGCATCAATGTCGCATTGCCGCGCCAAGGCCGCTGCGAGGTGGGCGGGCTCAATGGGTTTGGCAACATAGTCGGACATCCCCGCCTCCAACATTCTTTCCCGATCACCTGTCAGCGCATTTGCCGTCAAGGCAACGATGGGAATTTTGTTCACCGGATCATCCAACTCACGGATATGTTTAGTCGCCGTGATCCCGTCCATCTCCGGCATATTTACATCCATCAGGACCAGGTCAAAGGATTCCGCCTGGACAGCTTCGACAGCGAGAGCGCCGTTCTCAACAACGGTAATTTCATGGCCGGCTCTTTCCAGCATGGTCTGAATGACCAACTGATTAACAGCATTATCCTCGGCCACCAAAATTTTGAGCGTTTGATCCATTTCGAGATTCGAGTGAGCGCTGCCGGAGACGTCAACAGACATACTTGTAACGTTTCCTCCGTCACCTTCTTCGCATTTGATGGTGAAAAAGAATCTCGTGCCGGCACCCTCGGTACTTTCAACACCGATCTCGCCATTCATAAGCGAGACCAACTGTTTCGAAATGGCTAACCCGAGACCTGTGCCGCCATACTTTCTAGTCGTCGAGCCATCAGCTTGTGTGAATTTTTCAAATAGGGAATCCAGTTTGTCGTTTGGGATACCTATACCCGTATCAAGGACCTCCACCTGCAACTCCAACAATCCACTTGATAGCGTATTCTGAGCCATATTGACGGTAATTGAGCCAGCTTCTGTAAATTTCAGTGCGTTGCCAACGAGATTGAAGATGATTTGCCGCAAGCGAGTGGGATCTCCTTTAACGATGGGAGAAACATCAGGCGCGACGTTGACGGAGAATCCAAGTCCCTTTCCCGATATCTGGGGGTCCCACACCGTTCTGACGATATCGACCAAGCCTGAAACTTCGAAATCAACAATCTCTAATTCAAGACGCCCCGCTTCAATTTTGGAGTAGTCCAAAACGTCATTCAAGATATCGAGTAGAGCTTCCCCAGCCACCTTAATCGTACGCGCTTGCATTCGCTGCTCATCGCCTAAATCGGAATCCATTAAAATACCCGCCATCCCAAGAACAGCATTAAGGGGGGTCCGGATTTCATGGCTCATAGTCGCCAGGAATGCACTTTTTGCAGCACTCGCTTCTTCTGCTTTGATTGACGCCGCCTCGGCGTGCAAGGCCGCTGTTTCCGCCTTAGACATAGCATGTTTAAGAGCTTCGTTCGCCTTCTGGCGTTCAAGAACACGACCAAGAACATGACCGACTTGACTTAACGCCTGAAGCAGATTTTCGTCGGGCTCCAAAGTGTCTTTTGTCATGACCGTAAGAACAGCGACAACCTCTTCTTGGACAAGAATTGGAAAAGCGAGAGCCGTTCTAATTCCTTCTTTGCCTGCCGCCGGCATGTAAATTGGTGAATTCTCGCGATGAATATTGGTTGCCCAAATTGGACCACGTCGTAACGTCGAAAGCCCAATCAAACCGGTATCGCCGGTAAGGCTGGCACCTTCCATCCATGTCTTAAATTCCCTAAAACTTTCCGGGTCGTCAAAATGCCACAGGCGAAATGACTCAAATTTACCATTGCCGCTCGCTGAAGGCCCAAGAACATGCCCAAGAGGCCAATCGATCGCCGTACAAATGTCATCAATGGTTTGTTGTAGAGCATCGCGAAATGTTGATGACTTATTTGCGTTTACAGCGACTTTGTTCAACAGCGCCGTTATCGCGGTTTGCTTTTTGAGGTCAACTTCTCGCAACTTCAAATCTGTAATATCGGTTCGGATGCCAACCACTCCACCATCCGATGTCTTTTG
Organism: uncultured Alphaproteobacteria bacterium; assembly: GCA_938048165.1. GTDB lineage: Bacteria > Pseudomonadota > Alphaproteobacteria > MPNO01 > UBA2964 > UBA2964. The sequence continues at coordinate 22,341 of CALIBP010000184.1, forward strand.
ATCCGAAATCCTAATCCAGCGCCCAGACTCGAGTTGATGTTCTGAAATCGTGCCCGACCCTCGGAGCGTCGCCATACGCTTCTCGACATACGCTTCAGCATCTTCTGCTGTTGGAAAAGCATCTGAGCCGACCATTTCCGAAACGGTTTGCCGGACCATATCTTCAAATCGCATACCTTTGAACTGGTCATCCAAAGCGATCGGGTACATATCCTTGTACTTCGAATTTGCCATAATTATGCGTTCGTCTGCATCAAACAGAACGAACCCATCATTAATGGCCTCAATCGCATCGACTAACAGCCTCTGCGCACGAGACGCTTCGGCTTCGCTTTGTCTCAGAACGTCCTCGCGTTTTTTGAGTTCGGTGATATCTGTCCGAATACTCACCGTGCTACCATCGCTGGTCCGGTGGGCAGCCATTCGAATCCAGCGCCCGTCACTTAGATTTCGCTCCAGAACTTTGCCGGGGTTACGATGAATGTCGAGAACCGAATCAATTTCAGAAACCCGTTGTTTGGGATCTTCAATTTGGCTATTTCCGGTTCGTACTATTTCTTCAAATGCCGTGCCCGGCCGCATCAGGTGAGCAGATTTCGGATACATCGTTAAGTAGGTCGAATTACCGAGGACGAACCTGTCTTCCGCGTCATACAACGCAAAACCGTCACTAATCGCTTCAATTGCATCGGCCAACTGCTGTCGAACAAGCGATGCACGAGCCTCGCTTCGACGTAATTTTTCTTCGTTTCTTTTGCGTTCTGAGATATCGCGAAACGTAACAACAATACCTTCGACAGCGCCGTTGTCATTTTTAACAGGGTTTACATTATAGGCTGCGGGAAATGAGGTCCCTCCAGTGTGCCACATCGTATCACTGGTAATGCGGAGTTCTTCCCCTTTACGCAGCGCACCCAAAATCGGTGACTCCGAAACTGCAACTTCTTGATTCGCCGCGACCGGATCAAACTCAATAAATGATCGACCTACAACATCATCGATACTCCAACCCAGCATCTCGCCGGCAGCTGGGTTAGCAAATGTAATACACCCCTCAAGATCGAGACCAAATATGCCTTCCGCGACAGAGGCCAGTAAATGCTCATTGCGTTTTGAAAGCTCGGCCATCGCCCGTTCAGCCTGCTTTCGCTCACTGATGTCACGCGCCATCGCCAGACGCGCTGGCTTGCCGTCCCAGGTAAAATGAATCGCGCAGGCTTCAACGTCGATCACTGTACCATCGAGCTTCTGACGTTTTGTTTCCGTCCATGGCATCGCCTCGTCGGTACTTTTTTGCCGTTTAATCAGAAGTCTCGGGTCATTTGGGTCGTCACGTAATTCCATTGGGACGAATGAACCTCCGCCCATCCCAATTATTTCAGATTCGTTTTGAGCACCAAATAATTTAACGGCAGCGGGATTCACAAATTCGATTTGTTCATCAACTATCACACGAATGGCGTCAGGCGAAAATTCAATCAGTTTACGATAGCGTTCTTCGCCTTCTCGTAAAGCGGTTACAAAATGATTGTTGGCCCGCGCGTGACGCCGAAAGATTACACCGATTGCCAGAGCAATCAGAATAAAGAATGTACCGACACCAACAAAAGCAACCGTCATGACATCCTGCATCTCTTGATGTCGGCGTGTCATGTTCAAAAATATTTCTGCGCCGCCTGCGACCGTACCGTTGTCATAAACCGGTACCAGCGCTGTACCGATTACTCGTCCCTGCAATTTCCGATGCGAAATTTTGACGAGAACTTGACGCTGATTAATTTCGCGCTCGTAAACTCTGCTGTCCTTTTGTCCGTAAACAGGTAAGTCGAGCGGCTCAAAAACAACTGAACCCTGTGGGTCCATGAGCCTAAGCCCCATAACACCGGTTATACCGATGATCTCTTCAATTTTTGCTATTTCTTCTTCGCTTGGATCTCGTTCTTTGAGAACGCTACCAAGTTTCGGCAAGCCATTTAAAAGATTCGTAACGACAGTCGAACCGACTTCGCTAGCCTCTGACCGGAACAAGTATTTTTCGGCTTGCTCAAGGCTAAAATACAAAGTTGTTAGACAGAACAGAAGGATAGCGAAAAGCGCACAGCTTACGCGGCCATCGAAGGTTCGCCACCATGAGTTGGCTTCAGTCTGTTCAACCTTTGCAGACAACACAATAAAACTCATTAAATTAACTCGTCCTACTACCGATACGTTGTACTGGCTGAACAATTAAAACCCGCTTAACGTGCGCCTCTCAAATAAGTGACTTAAATCACAAGTTAAGCTTGTTATAGGCAGGAATAACTTGCGGCTGTAAGGTAACCAGCCATGAATATACGAGATACAAATTTGGGCTACTTCAACCACCAAGCGGCTGAAACATATCCCGAAAAAACTGCGCTAATCGATCTGTCGCGAAAACCCGATCATCACGTTACCCATGGCGAGCTAAATCTGCGGATGGATGCTGTAGCGGCGATGCTTACTCAGATGGGCATGGCACCAGGCGATCATCTGTTACTCGCAATGGGCAATCGTTTCGAATTTATCGAAATATTTTTCGGGGCTATGCGCGCCGGCATTATTCCCATCCCGCTCAATATCAAACTTGGCGCAGACACTATAGAGTTTATTATCCAGGATTCAGATTGCCGTGGCGCCGTCATCGAACCTGACTGTCACCCGCAAATTGTGGATGTCATCGAACGACATAATCTCGACACACTGATCGCAGTCGACCCTGTGCCGCCGGGATGGCACCAGTATGATGACGCATTATCTGAGGCGGACAGGAAATCTTTTTTACCAAACCCGGTTCAACCCGGGCAGATTGCCTTTCTTCCGTATACTTCCGGATCAACTGGACGTCCCAAAGGCGTTCTGCTCTCTCATGAAGGAATGCTATGGGGAATTAAATCCGCCCAACAATACTGGCCCTGCAAACCAACCGAGAGAACACTCGTCGCAGGCCCGTTATTTCACAAGAATGCAATGCGGGTATCGATTAAGCCTAAGCTCTATGCAGGCGCATCAGCGGTGATCCTGCCGCGCTTTGAACCGCGCATGATGCTGCAGGCTCTTTCAGACTATGAGTGCACCGATACCGGAGGCGTCCCCGCTATGTACAGAATGATGCTCGCAGAGGAGGAATTGTTAGCGTCCCTTAAATTTCCAAAACTGGAATGCCTCGAAATGGGATCCGCTGTCGTCGGCGCAGAATTGTTAAATGCCGTCGAAAAGGCCTTCGGTGCCGATGTCGAAGAAGCCTATGGATTAACCGAAGGGGGCGGCCCGCTCCGCAGCCCTCTCGATGGCCGCCCTGTACCCCGTGGCAGTTGCGGCGTCCCGGCGCCGGAAGTATCGGTCAAGATGGTTGGGGAAGACGGCAAGGAAAATGACACTCATGGCGAGTTCTGGGTCAAATCGCCTGCCGTGCTCGCTGGCTATAACAACCGTCCTGATCTTAACGAGGAACGGCTCACCGATGGCTGGCTCCATACCGGCGATATTTTCCGCAAAGACGAAGAAGGGTTCTACTTCTTCATGGGACGCATCGATGACCAGTTCTCTTGCGGCGGGGAAAACATATATCCCAAAGAGGTCGAGCTGCTCCTGGTGCAGCACCCGGACATTATAGATGCCGTCGTGATGCCAATAGCGCATGACGTCAAAGGGCTTGCACCGGCAGCTCTTGTGACAGTCCGGCCAGGGTCAAACTGCTCCGAAGATTCCATAAAGGCTTTCACGTTGGAACATGGCGCGGCCTACGCTCATCCACGCCGTGTCTTTATTATTGATGCACTTCCGGTTGGCGGCACCGGAAAAGTTGATCGACCCGCAGCCAAGAAAATTATCGAAGACTCGATTACGGCTGATCAGCCCTAAGGACAGACGATAATTTTTCCAAAAAAATTACGGTCTTCCATCAAGGTTTCCGCCTCTCCGGTTTTCTCCAAAGGCAGCACATCACTGATCACCGGCGCGATTTTACCCTCTGCCGCATAGGCAACAGACTTGGCGACATCTTCCTGGCTATAGCTGTTCGATCCGAGAACATCGAGCTCGCGCACCCATATATAGCGCAGGTCAGTTTCCGGTGAATGACCAGCAGTAGCGCCACAAGTTAAAACTCGGCCACCCGGTTTCGCGGTTCGCAGACAAGGAGCCCAGGTATCGCCGCCGGTAAAGTTAACCACAACATCGACACCCTTCTTGCCAGAAAGTTTCCAGGTTGCAGCGCTAAAGTCCTCATCCGAATAGTTGATGGTATGGTCCACTCCCAGGGCCGCCAACTTTTCACATTTTTCCGCCGAGCCTGCCGCCGCGATGACGGTCGCGCCGATCATTTTTCCGAACTGCACACAGGCAATACCGACACCACCACTGGCACCCAGCACCAGCATGGTCTCGCCAGCGACCAACCTGCCCCGATGAAACAGCATGCGGTGCGCTGTCCCGTAATTGATCGGGATCGCAGCGCCGGTCTCAAATGAAACCTTGTCCGGCAACGCAACAAGGTTCTGGGCCGGAACCCGAACCATCTCGGCCAGACCGCCGATCAGCTGTTCTCCGATCATGCCTTCATGCGTGTCTGGGTTGAGCGTCACCCGATCACCAACTGACCAACCCGAAACATTGTCGCCCAGCGCACAGATTTCTCCGGCGATATCGCCGCCGGAAATAAACGGCATCGGCACTGGAAAACCGGGCATCCCGCGGCGGACAAATATATCGAGATGGTTGAGCCCGCAGGCTTTTACCCGCACGACCACATCTTCTGGCCCCGGCACGGGATCATCCCAGTCGCGATAAACGATATTCTCGATCCCGCCCTGCTGTTCAATAACCGCCGCCTTCATAGCCTCATTCCTCAGTCCAATCTCATTCGCCAAAGATGTTAGCGGCATTTCGCGTGGCGTCACACCGTCCTATGCTATGCGGAACATTCAACTGATGGAGGAATGATCATGGCCGAATGGATGGAAACCCATCGCGCCGTCGTGCATCCGTGGTACTGCGACCATATCGGACATATGAATGTCCGCTTTTACGGCCATTTCTTTGATGATGCCGGGTTTCATATCTGGAACATGATCGAAGGTGCCCACGCCGCCATGAAAAAACATGGCGTTGGTGTTGTCGTCGCCCGAACCACCAACGATTTTGTCCACGAAGCAAATGCCGGCGAATTGCTGGTCGTCAAAAGCGGCTTTACCCGGCTTGGTAATAAAAGCCTGACTTACACACAACGCATGACCAATGCGGAAAACGGCACCCTCATCGCCACCCAGGATGCCGTCGAGGTGTTCTTCGATCTGAAAGCCCGCAAATCAACCGATATGCCCGATGAAATACGAGCAATATTGAAAGATGCTCTGGTGTCAGTCGACGACGCCTAAGGATGGACTGTCTCGGTGAACATATCCGTCGGGAGTTCCGTGCCGAGACCAAGCTCCTTGGCCTTATGATAGACGACATAGCCGGTTGCGGCGAACTGATAACCCATTCCGAGATTATTCAGAAAGCATGAGCATTGTTCATCATTGGTGCGACCCTCGCGGTCGCCATTGATGATCTGCGGTAGTGACGGCAGGTTATTGTGCCACTCGTCCTGCTCTACGCCGTATGAACCAACTTTGTCCTCGCCGACCAGAACGCCGTGAGTGTAGATCATCTCGGCATTGTCATCGTGATCAAGGAGCGCGAAGAGCTCAATATCAGACCACGCCGCCTTTTCAACTTCCGTGGCACCGGGACGCACCGTCCCGATATGCATGCCGGGCTCGAGCCAGTCATGGAAGAACACTGGCATAACTGCATTGGTCGCGCAGGTCACCATGGCAGCGCCCTTGCAGGCTTCTTCACCAGTCTCGCAAACGCGAACATCCATATCCAGCGCTTCAGACATCTCTGCCGCAAACGCCTTCCGGTTATCAGGGTTTGGGCTGTAGACCCGAACATCCTTGAGATCACGCACGGCGGCATGCGCCAGAACCTGGGCGCCCGCCTGCCAGCCTGATCCGAGAACGGCCAGCGAGTCCGCATCTTCGCGCGCCATATATTTAGCGGCGATACCGTTCGTTGCCCCGACTCGCATACGCTGCATCACCCCATCAGGGCAGATCATCAACGGCTCGCCGTTATGGGTGCTGAACAGCAGCACCAGACCGACATACCGATTGTTTGGCGCTGCCGGTACTTTTACACGGCGCATTTCATTACCGGTCGTCGGAAAGGTC
>CALIBP010000185.1 GCA_938048165.1 uncultured Alphaproteobacteria bacterium
ATTTGACGGGACGGTGGGCGTCGATGGCTGCGAAGTTATTGCTAGTGAGATGTCCCCAGAGGAAGCCTTCCATCGCGCATTCAAATATCAGGAGTTCGATATTACGGAACTTTCGATGTCGAGCTATATGAATGTCCAATCCCGCGACGGGAGCCCGTATATTGGCATTCCGGCCTTTGTTTCCCGTCTTTTCCGTCACTCCTCTATCTACATCCGCACAGACCGGGGTATTAACAAGCCGGAGGATTTGGCTGGCAAGACCATTGGTGTTCCTGAATACCAAATGACCGCGGCCTTATGGGTTCGCGGCATTCTCGAAGACGAGTACGGTGTCAAAGCATCCTCCATCCATTGGCGGAATGGTGGACTTGAAGAAGGTGGTCGTGAAGAGCGTGCGCCACTGCACTTGCCGGACGAGATCGACTTGCAGAGTATCCCGACCGACCAGACTCTTGCCGAACATCTCGATGAAGGAAAGGTCGATGCGGTGATTTCGGCGCGAGCACCGTCCAGCTACTACACCAATGACAATATTGACCGTCTGTTTCCTGACTATAAGGCGGCGGAACAGGCTTATTTTTCGAAGACCGGTATGTTCCCCATTATGCACATGATCGGGATTAAGCGGTCGATTGTTGAGAAACACCCCTGGTTGCCTGTGAATGTCTATGTCGCCTTCCTGAAAGCCAAACAGCTTTGTTACGACGAAATGGCACAGGTCGGGCATCTGGCCCATACCATGCCATGGCCGGTCTACGAGCTGGAGCAGGTCCGCAAATTGATGGGGGAAGATCACTGGAAATATGGCGCCATCGAGAATGAGAAAGAAATCTCGGCGATGACCCGTTACTCCTATGATCAGGGAATTTCTGCGAGAAAGCTCGAAGCAGAAGATATCTTCGCTGAATCCACTTTTGAGCTCTTTAAACTCTAACTCACCCAAGGGGGAGAACGATGGCTGAATCGAAGATTTTACAGCCCTGGATCGGCGGCAAGTCCTATGAGGCGACCGGCGGGAAAACAGAAGATTTGCTATCGCCGTGGGATGGCAGTCTCGTTGCGACGGTCGCAATGGCGGACGAAAGCACGATTGACGTTGCAATCGCCAGTGCGCGGGCGGCGTTTATTGCCCACCGGCATGTAACACCAGCTGAACGGGCCGTCTGGCTGCGCAAAGCAGCAGATGAAGTCGACGCGGTCAAAGATCAGATTGCCGACGTTACCATGCGGGCGCTTGGCAAACCAAAACGGGCCTGCGGCGTTGAAGCGGGACGTGTGTCACAACTCATGCGGCTTTGTGCGGAAGAGCTTCTGCGTATGGAAGGTGAGGTCTTACCGCTAGATGCGCTGCCAATGGGGGCAGGCCGGTTTGGCTACACCAAACATCATCCACATGGCGTCATTGCCGCGTTCACCCCTTTTAATGCCCCATCTAATTTGCTGATGCAGAAAGTCGCTCCGGCAATTGCCATGGGCAATTCGGTCGTGATTAAGCCAGCCTTTGAGGGCGTTGGTGAAGCATTGCTGATTGCGGAGGCCTTTACACGCGCGGGGCTGCCTGATGGCATGGTGAATGTGGTGGCTTGTCGCCGTGATGTCACTGGCCATCTGGTTGCCCACCCTGGCATAGCGGTGGTCACGTTGACCGGTGGAACGGCTGCCGGTGAGGCGCTTGCCAGTGCGGCAGGGGCGAAACCGTTTATTGGCGAACTTGGCGGTAACTCCGCCAATATTGTCTGTGCTGATGCCGATGTGAAGGACGCGGCGCTGCGGATTGTGCCCTCTGCTTTTGAAGCAAGTGGACAACAATGTATTTCGGCGCAGCGTATCATCGTCGAAGAAGCCGTTCTCGATGAATTTCTGGAACATTTCGTGGCCGCTGCCAAAGCCATGAAAGTTGGCGATCCGACCAAAGACGACACCGATGTTGGACCGATGGTCAATATTGCCGCGGCTGATCGCGTCGAAGCGATGGTCGCGGACGCCATGGCCAATGGCGCACAGGCTCCGTTGCCATTGAAACGCGATAACGCAATTATCTATCCGACGATCCTGGTAGGCCCGTCTTCGGATGACCGTGTTGTGTGCGAAGAAATATTTGGACCGGTGGCCGTTGTTATTCCGGCGAAGGACATAGACGAAGCTATCGAGATCGCTAACGACTCAGAGTTTGGTTTGCAATCGTCTTGTTTTACCTCGAGCCTGGAGACTGCTTTCCGTGTCTCAGAAGAGCTCCATGTCGGATCCGTCTGGATTAATGAGGGTAGTCGGTTTCGGATGGATACAACGCCGTTCGGGGGTGTCGGCTCTTCAGGCTATGGTCGCGAGGGCGTGAAATATGCCATGGAAGAGCTTTCCTATATCAAATTCACCGGAATTCGATTCCCGGGGCGTGAAGGCAAATAGATAGAGGTCGGTTCAATGACGCGGGTCACACCATTGCGGCGCGAAGATTATCCTGATCTCGACGAGAAGTATTTTACGCCCTATGAGGCGACCCGCGGCTATGTCCCAAATTCAAATCTGGTTATGGCCCGACGCCCTAAATTGTTGGCGGCCTTTCGCGCGTTAAACGGAGCGGTCTTTGATCCCGACAATGTGGTGCCGGCGGGGTTATTGGCTTTGGTCGGCAATATCGCCAGCCAGGCAGCGGGGTGCATGTATTGTGTTGCCCATACAGCCAATAATGCGGGTATGCGGGGCGTTGACGCGGACAAGGTCGCGGCACTGTGGGAATATGAAACCAGCCCGCTTTTCAGTGAGGCCGAGCGCGCGGCCCTTAGATATGCGCAGGCGGCGGGCTCCGTTCCCAATATGGTGACGGACGAAGATACCGATGCGGTTAAACAGCATTTCGGTGAAGACGGTGTTGTTGAAATTTTGGCCGTGGTGAGCTGGTACGGGTTCCTAAATAGATGGAATGATTCGTTGGCGACCGAGCTCGAAGAAATCGCCTTTGATAAGGCATCGAAGACGTTGGAAAGTACAAAATGGGACGCTGGAAAGCACACCCCAACAAGTCGATAGAAACATATGATTAGTTTCGTTCGGGGTTGTCCCTCAATTTTAGCGGTTTTGCTGGGGGTTTATTTATCGCCCTCATCTTTTGCGGCGCAGAAGACGTATCCATCAATATCGGGTGAAATTCCGATTGAGATCGAAAATGATTGGGCCTTTAAATCTGATGACCGGGCTAATCAGTCGAATGATTTATATGCGACGATTGAACCGGCGGTAACAATCCAGCTTTCTCGGTCATGGTCGATCTATGCTCACGCTGTCCTGGAACCGACTGGTTCTGCTGGACAGTTCGAAAACCGCACCTTCGAAGATATCGGTCTTTATGTCGAAGATCTATTTGTCGAGTTCAATAAAGACGCCCTGAATGTAAAGGCAGGTAAGCTTAATGTCGGGTTCGGGGTTGGCTGGGATAAGACTCCGGGTCTCTACAGCTCAGATTTTGCCGAAGATGGCTATGAAACGTCAGAACGAATTGGCGTGATCGGTGGTTGGACAGTTGATGGCAAAGCGGTTGGCACCCATACAATCTCAGCAGGGTCGTTTTTTCAGGACACCACGTTTCTGAGCCAGTCAGCCTTAAAAGGTCGTGGTGACACGCGGCGGCGGGATGGCGGGGTCAGCAATACCGAAGATTTCAGTTCTTTTATTGTCGCTTTGAATGGCGAAAAGATTAAGGGGCTAGGAAATTTCGGATATCACCTCTCCTATATGCATCAGGCAAATGGGGTGGATGATCCATCAGATGAAACCTCTTTTGCGATTGCTGGCTTCACGAGCGTTGATATTGGCAACGACGTGGTCCTATCGCCAATTATAGAATTCGTGCGTCAGGAAAACCCGGGCGGAGTACAGAATCAGGATCGGAATTTTTTGACCGTTGCCGGTCAATTTGAGTGGCAAGGCTATTATGTGGCCGCTGCCTGGACCAAACGCCACACCTATAAGAAAGCAGATGATCGAGATTACCAGTTTCAGCTTTCTGCTGGTTATAGCTTTGATTTCGGTCTTTCGGTTGATGTTGGCTGGAAGATTGCTGAGGAAAGTAATGCTGAAACCCAAACGGTCGGAATTCTGGCTGCATACCTCCTCAAATTTTGATCGAGTTGCTGTTGCTTTTATTGTCAGATCGCGCCAATCTTAGGGCTCTGATGTGAAGGATAAGTGATGAAAGAGCAGACAGCCAAAACTCAGGACGTCGTCGTAGCGACCAGCAGCAAAATAATGCCTGCGGTTGTTGCTTTGTTGTTTGGTGCCTTTCTGATCGTCGGTGTTGGTTTTGCACATTCCGACACAATCCATAATGCGGCCCATGACAGCCGTCATTCCTTCGCCTTTCCCTGCCACTGAGTTCTGACGGCCGATCAATGTTTCGGCGTATCTTCGCGACAGCGCTTCTTGCCGGTTTTCTCGGCGGTCTTGGAATTTCTGTCGTTCATGAATTCACCACGACGCCTTTAATTCTTCACGCCGAGCAGTTCGAGAATAAATCGAGCGCCAGCGACCAAAAACGCAGTGATATCCGCAATCCGCTGCTCATTCTTGCTCACGGAACGGCTAGCGGTGCCGCAAAAGATGCTGAAGAGGCTTGGGGGCCTGCCAATGGCTGGGAACGCACGCTTTTTACCACAATCGCAAATATCATTACCGGCGTCGGTTTCGCTCTTATTTTGGTGGCCTGCTTTTCTCTTTCGAACGGTACTGTGAACGGTCGAACGGGCGTAATATGGGGTATGGCGGGATTTGGCGTTATGTCTCTGGCGCCTGCGTTAGGTCTACCCCCGGAGGTGCCTGGCGCGCTCACCGCAGAGCTGGTGCCGCGGCAGAGCTGGTGGTTTCTCTGTGTTGCGGCGACTGCGGTCGGGCTTTGGATGTTGGTTTATAGAAAAGGTGTTATCTGGGTTGTCGCGGGGATTGTGCTAATGGCAATGCCGCATATTGTCGGTGCTCCCCAGCCCGCGCGTACCGGTGGTGCGGTGCCACCGGAACTGGCGGGCCACTTTGCGGCAGCGTCACTGGTAACGGCAGCAATCTTCTGGTCGTTACTTGGCTGGCTCTCCGGGACTTTTTGGCAGCGCTTCGGAACCCGAACTTAAAAACTTAGGTTACCCGACCTTATATTTCGCCTTCATTGTTTCAAAGAACCCTTCGTCGCGCAGCTCTTCATGGATCGACTCATCCATATAGTCGTTGATGTTGTCACTTTTATTTGCGGCGTCGACCGTCGCCATGATGTTTTTGCCGCCTTCTACAGTCGGTTCAGCGTTTAGCGGTGTGTAGGTCTTGAAGTTATCGTAGGTAATATCGAGGTTTTTGGGATCTGTAATATTCAGCGCGTCAGCCATAACCGGTTTTGCACGTTCTGCATCGGCTACTGCGAGATAATTGGCCTCGATAGTCGCGCGCATAAACTTGAGGACGGCGTCGCGGTTCTCCGCCAGATAGGCTTTGTCGACAACGAGGCCGCTATAGAGCCAGGGCATCCGTTCGGCGAGAAGGTCGCAGATTGCTGTAATTCCTTCAGCAAAGGCCACGCTGCGAAGTGGTTCTCCAAGCATCGTCGCCTTGACGGTACCGTTTTTGAGGTGCGTTAGGCGCTCGACACCGATCTCCATGAAGGTGATGTCATCACGTGACAGGCCAAGTTTCTGAAGAGCGACAACAGTCGACAACTCGCTCTCAGAACCAGCACTGCTGATACCAACTTCATGTCCCTTGATGTCTTCAATGCCGTTCACGCCCGGCGCGGCAAAAAGCGTGCTGCGAATGACGTTGCTGAGAGAGCCAATGGTTGTGACGTTAAACCCTGCGGAATTCGCTCGAACCACTGAGGACATACCGATATGCATGATCTGAATTTTGCCGGTGGATAGGGCAGGGCCTGTTTCGCTGCCGCCAACCATTTTGACGATCTCAAAATCAAGGCCGTTTTGTTCATAGAGACCGGCCGCTTCTGCCATCCAGATCGCAAAAAAGGTATTAGCCGGTGACGCTTCACCTACTTTGAAAGTAATCATGTTTAGGTTCCGATATTATTGGTTATTTCCCTGTTAAAGCCCGAACGGCGCGCGACAACTCACTCTCCGGGTCGAGATATTGATTGATGGTGGTGAAATGGTGTTTGCCTTCCATGATCCAGCCTTTGACGTCCATGCCTTTCGCAGACCATGCATCAGCAAGCTCTGTGGTTTGGCGGATAAACTCGGGACCTTCGATGCCGCCGGCGACAGCCAAGAGAGGGCCAGGATGTTTCGGATCCATAAAGAGCGTGCTGAATTCGGCGGCTTCTTCTGGCGAGAACTGTAGCTCCTCGTTCTGAAAGGAGAGGCGTACCGGATCGAGATCGCTGACACCGCTAATACTGCAGCCGCCTTTGACCAGATCTTTTGGCAAGCCGTCACCATAAGACGGCCAATCGGTCTGCATCATCATTGCCGTGATATGACCACCAGCAGAATGCCCCGAAATCGTTATGTTGTTCTTATCGCCACCAAAACTTTCGGCGTTGCGCCATGTCCATTCCATGGAGGCGCGGCACCGGTCAATTAAGGTTCACATCCGGACAGAGGGAATCAAGGGGTATTCGACAACAACCGTCGTTACACCATGGGGAACGAAAGGTTTAGCGACGAATCCAAAGTCATTTTTGGTGTTGGATTTCCAGTAACCGCCATGGAAAAACACATGGATTGGATGAGGGCCATCGCCTTCTGCGATATAAATATCGAGGAGGTCGGTCTCGCCATCGCCAAACCTGATGTCCAGGCGGCACTCATATTCAGCTTTGGCTTCGTCCGAACCCACGATCTGGGCGGCTTTGCAATCTGCCGTATCCGGAAATCGGCCGCGATTGTTATATTCTAAATCGAGTGATTCCTGATCGT
>CALIBP010000186.1 GCA_938048165.1 uncultured Alphaproteobacteria bacterium
GATCAGCGGCGCGAGGCGTTCAGCCGGCTTGAGGGCGAATGGCTATACGAGGCCGGTCTGTGCTGGAAGGGGATAACAGATGACCACCGAAGCAAGATGCTATGCAAACTACGCGGTGAGTGGCTATATCAGGCTTTAATTGAATGGCCCAATGTCAAACAGGAAGACGTGATTAGTTTGCTCTATGAGGCGAACAATAAGGACAAAGTCGCATTACTAGATTATATTAAATCAATACCACACATAAATAAGCCTGAAAAGTATAAAGCATATACTTTGTTTTTGGGCTTACGACTATAAATATATAAGCCATGTCTAATGCTCAAGATTTCACTAGCCTCGAGGGAGAGACTCTATGCATCGCAGGCAGGGACTGGTTGGGGATCACCGACGAGCAGCGGCGCGAGGCGTTCAGCCGGCTGGAGGGCGAATGGCTATATAAGGCCGGCAGGTGGTGGCGTGGAGTTACCGACGAGCAACGACGTGCGGCATTCGGACGGCTGGAGGGCGAATGGCTGATTGAGGCTGGCACATGGTGGTCGGGGGTCACCGACGATCAGCGGCGCGAGGCATTCAGCCGGCTGAAGGGCGAATGGCTGTATCGCGCCGGCAAGGACTGGTCTGGGATTACCGTCGATATGCGTCGCAAGGCATTCAATCGACTGGAGGGCGAATGGCTGTTTTGGGCCGGCATAGAGTGGTGGGGGGTCACCGAAGAGCAGCGGCGCGCGGCGTTTAACCGTCTGAAGGGAGAATGGCTGTATTGGGCCGGCGAATGGTGGTTTGGGGTAACTGACAAGCAGCGGTGTGCAGCGTTCAGCTGTCTGGAGGGCAAATGGCTGTACATGGCCGGTGAGACATGGGAAGTTACCGACGAGATGCGGCGCGAGGCGTTCAACCATCTGGAGGATGAATGGCTATATCAGGCCGGCCTAGAATGGAAGGGGATAACAGACTACCACCGAAACAAGATGTTAGGTAAACTACGCGGCGAGTGGCTACATCGGGCTTTAATTGAATGGCCCAACATCAAACAAGAAGACCTGATTAGCTTATTCTATGATTCTAACAATGAAAATAAAAAACTATTACTAGATTATATTAAATCTACACGGCATCTCAAGTTATCTAAAAAGGCGAAGAAGTTCGCAAGATTATTTAAGGCTAATTAATTTAATTGCTCCACAGAATTAAGTATTTATTTAAGTATGTCAAGAAATGTCTGTTGATACTGGCGCACAATGGCGCAAGACATTTACTCTTTTTGGGGGGGCTTAGGAACGTATAACTATATAAGCCATGTCTCACACCAAAGATTTCACGATCCTCAAAGGGAAAGACCTGTATATCGCAGGCAAGGACCGGTCGGGGATCACCGACGAGATGCGGCGCGAGGCGTTCGTCCGGCTGAAGGGCGAATGGCTGTATCGGGCCGGCATGGAGTGGCGGGGAATCACCGACGAGCAGCGGCGCGAGGCGTTCAGCCGACTGGAGAGCAAATGGCTGTTTATGGCCGGCTGTCACTGGTCGGGTGTTACTGATGAGCAGAAAAATGAGGCGTTCACCAGACTTGAGGACGAATGGCTGGTTTGGGCCGGCTGTGGCTGGTCAGGGATCACCGACGAACAGCTGCTCGCGGCATTCAATCGAATTAAGGGCGAGTGGCTGTATTTGGCCGGCAGGGAATGGTCGGGGATCACCGAAGAACAGCGGTGCATGGCATTTTCTAGACTGGAGGGGAAATGGTTGTGTTTGGCCGGCATGGAGCGGCTCCCGATTCCGTTGTGGCCCCAAGACGGCTGGTTAGGGATCACCGATAAGATGCGGCGTGCAGCGTTCGGCCGACTGGAAGGCGAATGGCTGTACAAGGCAGGTCTGAACTGGAAGGGGATCACGGACGAGCAGCGGCGCGAAGCGTTCGAGCGGCTGGAGGGCGAATGGCTGTATTGGGCCGGCAAGTGGTGGTCGGGGATCACCAACGAGCAGCGGCGCGAGGCGTTCAGCCGACTGGAGGGCAGATGGCTGTATCACGCCGGCTTAGATTGGCGGGGAATTACTGTCGAGCAGCGGCGCGCGGCATTCAGCCGACTTGAGGGAGAATGGCTGTATAAGGCTGGCTGTGAATGGAAGGGGATAGCAGACGACCACCGAAGCAAGATGTTAGGTGAACTACATGGCAATTTATTGCAACGCGCTTTAATTGAATGGCCCAACATTAAACAAGAAGATGTGATTAGTTTGTTCTATGAGGCAAACAATAAAAACAAAATCTTGTTATTAGATTGTATTAAATCAACACCACACATGAATAAGTCGGAAAAGGATAAGGAATCTAAAAGGATATTTTCTAGTTTATCAATTTAATTACATAATAAAATCATATATTTTTGTATGCATCACTTGTATGGTTTATCTGATAGATGCATCTGGGGGAACACCAAGAAGCCTCTACGGATACTGGGGCGCAATGGCACAAGGCATATGCTTTGTTTTGGGGCTTATGCCCATATAACTATATAAGCCATGTCTAACACCAAAGACTTCACAAGCCTCGAGGGGGAAGCCCTGTATGTTGCAGGTAAGGAGTGGGCAGGTATCACTGACGAGCAGCTGCG
>CALIBP010000187.1 GCA_938048165.1 uncultured Alphaproteobacteria bacterium
TAGCCGTGATCCTGCCCAAGCAAATTTCCAAGGCAATCGCGGCCGCCTCCGACACCAATGGTACTCAAGGCCAAGTTCAGAAAGATGGCGATGAGAAGAAAGGGGACGGCGATGAGAAGAAAGGGTACGGCGATGAGAAGAAAGAGGGCGACGAGGAAACCGCTGACCCCACCGCCGAGGCCGATGATCCCACGAAACCGGTGTCCATCGTGCCTGAAGGTGAAAGCATTGTGGTGAATCCCGCCAACTCCGCCGGCACCCGTTATTTGCTCGTGGAAATATTCCTGATTCGCAAAGAAGAAGAGGACACCGGATTTCCCAAGGCGGTGGAAAGCAAGACCAAGCAGCTCCAGGCGATAACCATGGACGTCCTTTCAGAAAAAGATGTAAAGTCGCTTTCCGAGCCCTACACCAAGGACGTCATCAAGAATGATCTTAAGGACCGATACCAGTTGCTCATTGGCAAAAATCATCCCATCAAGGAACTGATCGTCTCCAAGTGGATCATGCAATAAACCCAGATGCCTCGGCCCATGGATCATCAACACGCAACTTTGTTTAAGGATCTCACCGTTCCGTTGAGCGGGTTGCGAACGGCCTTTGCAGAAGATCCCACGGCCGAAGGCGAGCCGATGGCCGAGAGTGGTGCGCCCGAGCAATCCATTCAAATTCACCGGCCGAATGGTAGCCAAACAAAATTGCCGGCCAGCGTGGTGCATGCCTTTACCGTCGGTAAAAAAGCGGCGCTCTCCTCCACGGAGGTACATCGTTTCCGACAGTTAAACGAAGTGCTCATTCGTTCGTTGGCCGCCCGTTTATCCCTGTTTTTACGAACTGAATTTGGCATGGAACAATCCTCGCTGGAGATCGTGGATCTCCAGCGCTACGCTAAGGATTTCCCCGCTAAACGGCACTTGATCCTATTTCGTATCCAGCCGCTGGACGCCATTGGCGCCATAGATATTTCCAAGCACCTAGGGCTTACCATGGCCGATCGAATGCTTGGCGGAAAGGGCTTTGCTGTTAACCCCGATCGCGTGATTCGTGAGGTGGAATCGGCCATGATCGATCAAGTGGCCCAGCTCACGTTGCGTGAGTGGTCCAAGTATTGGAAATTTGAGGAACCTCTGCGCGTGACTCTGTTAGGGCATGAAGAGGATCCTTTGCACGTTCCCGTGTCTGGAGATGATGAAACATTTTATCACATCTCCATCAATGCCGATGTCGGCGATTGCATGGACCAAATCCAAATGCTGTTGCCTGTGCGCGGGCTGGACCCGCTCCTGCGTAACCTCGCCCAACAAACCGCAGCGCATACGGATACAGATGAGGAAGAAGAAGAGCATTGGACCCAGCAAGTGGATTGGAACCCAGCTTACAATCACGTGAAGGTGCCAGTGAGCGCGCAGTGGACCGATCTGAGTATTACGGCTCGCGATTTGCTTCACTTGAAACAGGGCGACATCATTCCGCTGGATCCCAAACGACTGGGGCAGGTGGAGGTTCAACTGGCCGGTCACCCGAAATACACCGGCCGCTTGGGCAGCTTAGACCAAAAGGTTGCCGTACAAATTAACGAACATTTTAAATCCTAACGGAGACACATACCATGGCAGAAGAAGATATTCAGGAGACGACCCCAAACCCCGAGGGCGGCGAAGCGACCGCCGTGGCCGAACCCCCTATAGCATCTGCTTCCTCCGCAACGGATAGCGGTAATGAGGTGCAGAATTTGGATTTCCTACTTGATGTGCCTGTTAAGCTTACCGCCGAATTGGGTAACTGCAAGATGACCATGCAGGAGCTGTTGAACCTGGATCTCGGGTCTGTGGTTCAACTAGATAAACCCGCCAACGCCAACGTGGATGTGTACGTGAATCAAAAGCTCGTAGCCCGCGGTGAAGTAGTGGTGGCCGAAGATAATTTCGGAATTCGGGTTAAGGAGATTATCGCTAAATCTTAAAAAAGCGGTTTTACTCATATAAACCGCTAAAAAAGGCTGTTTTTCTGATTCAGCCGAGTTCTTTCATCTGTCCCTGAGATGGCACGTTATGTGCTGTATTCAGGGTGTTGGCATGTTTTGCCGCCACGGAAGGCGGTGGGCCGACAGCAACGGAATGCGCACCCGAGAGGGTTGATTATGAAAGAACAATCGAAATGCCAAGGATGGCTGCTGATTCTCACATTCGTCTGGCTTTGGTCCGAGCCGAATTCCCTGATAGCGGCCGAGAAGGCTGTGACGGACGCTCCGGCGGAAGCTGTTCCCCCCACTGAAGTCGTCGAAGATGCCAAAGACAAGGCACTGCAGGAATCGGCGGCCTCTCGCAAGATGTATGGAGTGGATACCGGTGATCGTGAAGTGATCGAGCCGGAGCCGGTGAGTCTTACCGAGGTGATGATCCGGATCGTGGGTGCGCTGATGATCGTGATGGCGATTCTGCTCGGAGGCGCCTGGTGGTTTCGCAAGAGCCGATTATTCGGCTTGGTGCCCGCGCAGTCCTCGCACTTGAATGTGATTGAAACCCGATCGCTGGGATCGCGTCACGCATTGCACGTGGTGGAGTACGGTTCCAAACGTTTTCTGATAGCCGATTCGCCCGCGGGCACAAACTTCCTTACCGATCTGGAGAAACTGGAGGAGGAAGTCACTGAGGAGTTGGACGAGGCGGCGGAGAAAATTTCCCCCGGCAGTTTTGCCGGCAAACTTAAAACCCTGCTGGAGCGCAAGTGATGAACACCACGACGAACACAAAACAAATGGTGGTTGATCGTCCGCGTTCCCGTTGGGGTTGGCTTTTGGCGTTGGTGTTGCTGTTCTCGGCTAACGGGCTCTTTGCCCAAGCGGCCGGCGGCAACACTAATGGCTTTAACCTAAACATCGGCATGAACATGCCAGAGGAACCGCAGCGCATTGATACGGCCATTCGTTTACTGTTTATCATCACGCTGCTGACGGTGGCGCCGTCGCTGGTGATGTTGATGACCTGTTTTACACGGATCATCATTGTATTTTCCTTTCTGCGCAACGCGCTCTCACTGCAGGGCGTGCCGGCCAACCAGATCATGGTAGGCTTCGCGTTATTTATGACATTCTTTATCATGCAGCCGGTGTATCAGCGCATCGATGCCGATGCCATTAAGCCCTACTCCGCCGGCGCCATTACAGGGACGGAGGCGTTGGATAATGCGAAAGGGCACGCGAAAGATTTTATGCTGCGCCAGGCGCGCCCGAAGGATGTGGAGTTTTTTGTGGGCCTAGCCAAGATGGGCCCCACCAAAGTGGAGGATCTGCCAATGAGCGTGGTGGTGCCGGGCTTTATCCTAAGCGAACTGCGCACGGGATTTCAGATGGGGTTTCTGTTGTTTATCCCATTTATTTTGATCGATTTTGTTGTGGCGATTGTGCTGATGAGCTTGGGACTGTTGTTCCTGCCGCCGGTTACGATTTCCATGCCGTTGAAGATTTTGCTCTTTGTCCTCGTGGACGGTTGGACGCTG
>CALIBP010000188.1 GCA_938048165.1 uncultured Alphaproteobacteria bacterium
CGGATCTTCAGATTTCAAGGGCTGAAAACAAGCAAGCTAAACAGGCATTGAATGTAGGATTGATTGGTACGGGTCGCATTAGTGACATCTATCTGAAAACCTGCAGTTCCTTCAGTGAGTTGAACATCAAGGTTTGTGGCAGTCTCGATCTGCACCAAAGTTCGGAGAAAGCGTCACGCTACGGCATCAGTGAGATTGCGAGTCCAGATGAAATTATTGCTGATGAAAGCATCGATTGCATTCTCAACCTGACGTTGCCGGCAGTTCACGCCGAGATCAGCCTTGCTGCACTGGTGGCGGGCAAACATGTCTATTCGGAAAAGCCCTTCGCCACCAGGCTTGAAGATGGCCGCCAGATTCTTGACATGGCTGCCGCAAGAGGCCTCACCGTCGGCAATGCTCCCGATACATTTCTGGGTGGGCGCTGGCAGACGGCGCGCAAGATTTTGGATAGCGGCGTGATTGGCACGCCAATAGGTTGTATGGCGCATGTCGGCACTCATGGTGTTGAGCGTCACAACCCGAATCCTGATTTCTACTATCTGCCGGGAGGCGGACCACTTCTCGACCTTGGCCCCTATTACCTCACCGTTATGGTCTTTCTAATGGGGCCGATCAGGCGGGTCAGCGGCATGGCAAACCGGGCATTTGAACAGCGCCAGATCGAGAATGGCTCCCGCAACGGTGAATGGATGGACGTCAAGGTGGATACCCATTCGCTGTCGATGCTTGAATTTGAGTCAGGAGCCATTGGCAATATGACCATGAGCTTTGACATATGGGACAGCGAGGCACCACGCCTTGAGATCTACGGAACTGAGGGAACACTCTGTATCCCGGATCCTGACCCAGTCCATGGGGCGAACAGTTTCGAAGGTCCTGTATGGTATCGCACGCGTGAAACGAGTCGCTGGGAATTCCAGCCACGGCCCATTGATCGCCCAGGAGCATGGCTCGTGGCAGATAACACACATGGCTTCAATGAAAATAGCCGTGGCCTCGGTCTGTTGGAAATGGCCTATGCATTGAAGGAAAAACGCCCTCCGCGGGCCAGTGGTGAACTGGCGCATCATGTGCTTGAGGTCATGCTTGGTATCGAGGAAGCCCCGCGAAAAGGGGGGTTCGTTGAAATCGACAGCAGATGTGCCATTCCTCAAATCCTACCTGAAAACTTCCCGGATATCGCTTGATGACAGTACAACCGCTTGATATTGCCGATCCCTTTTTTTTCGTATCGATAATTCGTGACAAACGACGTTTCAGCATTACCGGCAAGACGATCGTGCTGAACCTATCGAAAATACAGATCCTTGTTCGTGGGCAGAAGCTTGGCGAACTGCAATCCGCAATTCTTTGCGATACGGACATCGAGGAAATAGACCATGCAATCATCGTTGAGCGCTTCGACGACCACCCTGATGAAGATGAATTGTTTAAACAAGTTCGAGATACCTGGCCATCGGCCTTTGATGTGCGTGGCGAGGAACGACTTCGCGGTGTCGGCCACTACATGTCACCCAAGACCTGGGTAGGCCAGATTGGCATCACAATGTACCACTCGGCCAGTGTGCCGCTGAATGTCGGACTGCACCGTGATCATGCCTTCTGTCCGGTGCCGGGGTTCCGTGAGGTTCATACCCAGATCGTCGGTTTCGGCAAGATGCAACAATGCCGCGAGCGCGATATAGACACGCTTTATCTTGAAGAGCCAATGGCACCGGGTGGCACGCATCGGCCAATGTATGACGAGCAGGGCAATTACCCATGGCATCAATTCGAGACTATCACCCCATCCATTTTTATGGCTGTCGAGATGTTGCCGGACGGAGCGAAACCACCGCCACTGTGATTATCCGGGGAAACTTACAGCATGCGCATCCTTCCACCCTCACTTAATTCAACCGCGCCTTTCCCGCGGCAAAACCGTCGCCTTCGTCTGGGCGTTGTCGGTGGTGGCCGTATTTCCCAGACGCAGGCGATGGCAGCGCGCATGACAGATCGATGGGAAATCGTCGCTGGCGCATTTTCCTCCAACCCCGCAAATGCAGCGCAGCGTGGCGAAGAATGGAAGGTTGAAGCGGACCGTTCTTATGCCGGCTTTCTGGCCATGGCACAGGCTGAGGCCTCGCGTCCAGATGGAATTGATGCCGTGATGGTGACAACACCAAACCATATGCATTATGCGGCTTCAAAGGCCTTCCTGGAATCCGGCATAGATGTTATTTGCGATAAGCCCCTGACCAATGAACTGACAGAGGCCGAAGGGCTTGGTGCGTTGGTTGATGATCTCGGGCTGGTGTTCGCTGTGTGCTATACCATGTCCTGTTACCCGATGATCCGACAGGCGCGGGAGATTGTAACCTCCGGCGTGCTTGGCAGCATTAACCAGATCCATGTCGAGTTCATGCAGGACTGGATGACACCGGACAATGCTGCTGATGCGCCGCATGTAAAATGGCGCCTCGATCCAAAGATCTCGGGGTCGACTAGTTGCGTAGGTGATATCGGCACCCATGCTGCCCATCTGGCCCAGTTTGTGAGTGGCTTGGCGATGACTGAGCTGAGGGCGGAGTTTCATGTCTGCGGCGCGCCAAAGGAACTTGAAGATACCGTTTTCATGTCTGTCCGCTACGATGGGGACGTGCCGGGCACTTTGATGGCAACACGTCTAGCGCCTGGCAACCGTGGTGGTCTCAGACTTCGGATCTTTGGCAGTCTGGGCGGGCTGGAATGGGATATGGAAGATTGTGACCGTTTGAAGCTCAATATCTTTGGACAACCGGACCAGATACTGACACGTGGTCATGGTCACGGTCTTTCGATGCAGACTGAGAGACTGGTACGCACAGGAAGAGGTTTTCCAGAGGGGGTGATAGAGGCTTGGGCAAACCTGTATACTGAGTTTGCACTTGCTGTCAGTGCGCGTCGGGATGACATTACTGTACCCGAGGGTTGGCTGAACTTCCCGCGCATTGGGGATGGCATAGATGGCGTCAGGTTTATTGAGGCATCAGTTAAATCCAACGCTGGAAAAGGTCGCTGGGTGACAATATGAACATCCGTATGACACCGGTCCGCCTGAAGAGCACTCTTCAATCCGTCAGCCTGGAAAACCGTCAACACTGATCAATCCGTGAAGAGCCAGAAATGGCCAAAGTTGACGTCCTGACCCCATCAGTCACGATATCTTGTGGTTTGTGCGGCGGGAATGACTAACCAATATCAATTTTAACACTACGCAAAACGATAAATAAGTTCAGGATCTGCGTTGAAGGTTTAAAAGTTTGAGCGACAATCGCCCAACTCATCTGAACAGTCACTTTGTCGTGTGTAATTTCAGGGGGAAAGGATATGGAGCAGAAAACCAAGCCGATTTACACTTGGGATGCGAGGCCGTCGCGTCGCAACCTGACGGCCGCTGATATCCGCGCCTGCAAGGGCGTTCGCAAATTGACGCAGACGACCGCGAATACCATCGAGGAGGCCGCCGCTGCCGCGGATTCGGGCATCGACATGCTGATCTGCAACGCCGCCAATGTGGACCTCGTGCGCCGGGGCGCGCCGCATCATTTCCTGACCGCGGCGATGCCGATTCCGGATTATCAGACAGATGAGGACATCCTCCGCGGCGCCCTGATGGCGCTGAAGAAAGGCGCAGATTCGGTGATGACGGCACGCCGGCTAGAAGTGGTCGAGATGCTGGCGAAGGAGGACATTCCGGTAATGGGCCATCTTGGTCTGGTGCCACGCAAATCGACCTGGCGCGGCGGCCTTCGCGCCGTCGGCCGGACTGCGGACGAGGCGCTGGCGCTGATGCAGGATTTCCGCGACCTGGAAAATGCGGGGGCATTTTCTGTCGAGGCTGAGGTGATCCCGGCGGATGTCATGGCCGCGATCAGCCCCCGCACCGGCCTCATCACCGTGTCGCTCGGCTCGGGGCCAGGCGGCGACGTCATGTATCTGTTCCAGAATGACATCTGTGGCGAAAATCCGCTGCCACGGCACTCCCGCGCCTTTGGCGACCTGGCCGCACTGGCCGAACGGATGGCACGGGAACGCCGCGCCGCTCTAGCTGCCTTCCGCGATGCATCGCTTGACGGCAGTTTCCCCGGACCGGCCGAGAACGCGAGAATTCCCGCCGAGGAACTTGAGGCTTTCCTTGCCGCGCTGGACATGTAAGGTCAGTCACAGGACGACGAGATGACAGCATATGTGACGCATTTGGAGCCGGCCCTGTGACCATCCGACTTGCCATCGATATTGGCGGCTCGCAGCTCGCAAACGGCGGCACTTCCCTCTGCAACTAAGTTCCACCCGCCTCGAAGT
>CALIBP010000189.1 GCA_938048165.1 uncultured Alphaproteobacteria bacterium
AGAGGTCCATAAATATATGGGGCTGATTTATCGTAAGTTGAAGAAATTTGACGAGGCTCGGAAAGCGTTTCGTGAATACCTAAGGCGAGCACCATCATCACAGGATCGCTTAATGATCGAAGCGATTGTCAATAGGATCGGATAAAAATGAAACAATTACTCAGAATATTGGGCTGCGCAGCCCTTTGTGGCCTGCTAACTGGCTGTCCTTCTATTACCCTCGTTAAATCCGGTCCTATAACATTACAGGACCGCCTGATTGTCGAAACGACGCATGAGTGGTCGTTGATCTCCGGCTATACGAAATGGGACGTTTTGACGGTTGATGGCGCTCGTTTGCAACGAATTGCGGTGCTTGGTGGCCTGGAAGACGGTGAATCGATCTTTTCTTTCCCTCAAGGACAAAAAGCCCCCAAATTTAAATCCAGTATGACAGCTGCAGAGATTGCTGAAGCAATTAAATCCTCTATGGCTCTCGGCAATTTAGGTAATTTTAAAATTATCAACCTGAGGCCATACAAGATTGGCAGCGAGGACGGGTTTAGATTTGACTGCACCTATACGACAAAAGACGGGTTGGACTTTAAATGTCTATTTGTTGGTGCTGTATATAAAAACCGTCTGAGCTTGATCGCGGCTTACGGTACCGCTGTGTACTATTACGACAAATATTCGGAAGAAGCAGAACGGATGATAAAGTCAGCCCGCTTTATCTGAACTATTGGTTATACATTGAACCGGAACAGAATAATGTCGCCGTCTTTAACGACATAGTCTCGGCCTTCCTGACGCATTTTGCCGGCTTCCTTGGCGCCGACCTCACCGTTACAGCTGACATAATCTTCAAACGCGATTGTCTCTGCGCAGATAAAACCGCGTTCAAAATCGGTATGAATAACGGCGGCAGCTTGAGGGGCTTTTGTGCCTTTAGTAATTGTCCAGGCACGGGATTCTGTTGGGCCTGCGGTCAAGTAGGTAATCAAACCGAGCAGCTGATAGCCAGCGGCGATAATCTGTGAAAGACCGGTTTCTTTCAGTCCAATAGATTCCAGGAACTCGGCGCGTTCCTCGAGGTCGGTGAGCTGAGCGATCTCTGCCTCGATAGCGGCGGATATAATGACAGCGACGGCCCCTTCTTCTGTCGCGCGTGCCGCGACCTGTTCGGAATAGGCATTACCGGTAGCTGCATCCTCTTCGCCAACGTTACAGATATACATTACCGGTTTGGCGGTTAGAAGCTGTAACCCATGGAATAAGGCCTGGTCTTCAAATTGCGAGGCGACGGATCTGGCGGGTTTACCTTCTTTGAGGGCTTCGATGATTTTTTCGACCATGGCGAGGGTGGCGATGGCTTCCTTATCATTGCCTCGTGATTTTTTCACGAGCGCGTCACTACGGCGTTCGAGGCTTTCGAGATCGGCGAGCATCAATTCTGTATCGATAGTCTCAATATCGCTAATCGGATCAATACGGCCGTCGACATGGGTGATGTTATCATCTTCGAAGCAGCGGACGACATGAGCGACTGCGTCCATCTCTCGAATATGCCCGAGGAATTGATTGCCGAGTCCTTCACCGGTGCTGGCACCCCTAACCAAACCCGCGATATCTGCAAAATCTATTTGCGTGGGGACGATCTTCGCGGACTTCGCAAGGACAGCAATCTGGTCCAGGCGGGGGTCAGGCACCGCAATACGTCCGACGTTTGGTTCGATCGTACAGAACGGATAGTTTTCTGCTTGAGCCGCGATAGTTGCGGTGAGGGCGTTGAAGAGGGTCGATTTCCCTACATTGGGAAGGCCGACAATGCCGCAGGTAAATCCCATTATCTTTCTTTCTTTGACTCAGAGGACGCATCAGCGTCGTCTTGTGATTTTTTAGGCTTGGGCGGCTGGGTCAAGAGCGCGACGCGGGTGGTAAAGGCCGAGCCATCGCCGTTTAGCAAAAGCGGGATCGCGTCAGCGACTGCCTCTAATGTCTTGTCTAACCATTGCTTGTCGGCTTTGGAAAAGTCACGCAGGACATGCCCCGTAACGCGTCCTTTGTCTCCGGGGTGACCGACGCCGAGGCGCACTCGCCAGTACTCTTTTCCAATATGAGAATCGATGCTGCGCAAGCCGTTGTGGCCAGCATGGCCGCCCCCGAGCTTAGCCCGTACCTTCGCTGGGGGCAGGTCAAGTTCGTCATGCAAGACAAAGATGTCCTGAGGGTTCAGGCGCCAGTAGCGCATCGCGTCGCCTACCGCTTTCCCGGATTCATTCATATAAGTCAATGGTTTGAGCGTTGTAACCTTGATGCCGTCGATGGTTCCTTCGCTAAAAACACCTTGAGGTCGGGACCGCGTTCTAGGCGCGCTGAAGCCATGGAAGCGAACGATTTCGTCCACCGCCATGGCACCGATATTGTGTCGGTTTCCAGCATATTCCTGACCCGGGTTTCCTAGGCCGACCAGGAGCAACATGGTGCCTCCGGTTTAGGGACGGGGAGAGACTTACTCTCCACCCTCCGCATTGTCGTCGCCAGCTTCTGCACTTTCGGCTGCTTCGCCCTCGGTACTCTCTTCGCCTTCGACACCTTCTTCGCCCTCGACTTCTTCTTCTACAGCCATGACTGTTGGTGCAGCGATGGTTGCAATGGTGAAGTCGCGATCAGTGATCGTTAGCTCAACGCCATCTGACAGAGTCAAAGTGCTGGCATGAATTGAATCGCCAACTTCCAACCCTGTGAGATCAATCTCATACGCATCAGGAATGGCATCAGCAACGCACAATACTTCAATCGCATGGCGCACAACGTTGAGAACACCGCCCGATTTCAAGCCTGGGGAATCGTCCTCATTCGTGAAATGTACCGGTATTTCAACGGTCAGCTTACGATCTGCTGAATAGCGCAGAAAATCAACATGCAGCGGGCGATCTGTCACCGGGTGATACTGCGTATCCCGAGGCAAGACCCGATGGGATGTGCCATCGACTTCAATATCCAGAAGACGGATAAAGAATCCACTTTTGCCCAGTTCTTGCTCCAACCGGGTGCGGTCGACGGTAATTAACAGGGGTTCTTCTTTATTGCCGTATATAACAGCCGGGATTTGTCCGGCGCGGCGTGCAGCCCGGGCGGTCCCCTTTCCAGCCCGTTCGCGAGATGCCGCGGCAATGGTTTGAACTTCGGCCATGCCGTTTCTCCATAATTAGTGTTAACGCCTGCCTCCAGGGGTGCCGACGTATAAAATCCCGCCAAAATGACGGGGGCGATGGGTTTTAGTCTTATGCAGCGGAATAGTCAAACAAACTAGACACGGATTTTTCCTCGCTAATCCGGGCGATTGCTTCTCCCATAAGCGGGGCAATCGAAATTTGCCGCACATTTTGTGAAACGCGGACGGCCTCAGTGCCTTGAATGCTGTCTGTTGTGACCATGCTCTCAAGTGGTGAGGAGGATACTCTGGAAACAGCACCACCGGATAAAACGCCGTGCGTGATGTAGGCTGAAACAGATTTAGCCCCAGCATCCATAAGGGCAACTGCGGCGTTACAAAGCGTGCCCGCGGAATCAACGATATCGTCGACAACGATACAGTCAGCACCAGTAACATCGCCGATGATATGCATAACCTCTGAAACTCCGGCGCGTTCCCGGCGTTTGTCAATAATGGCTAAATCTGCATCGAGAGGCTTGGCAATCGCGCGCGCGCGCAACACGCCACCCACATCGGGGGAGACGAGTGTCAAGTTGTCACAATCATAAGTCTGTTTTATGTCTCGCAAGAACACTGGTGCAGCAAACAGATTATCCACTGGAATATCGAAGAAGCCCTGGATCTGGCCGGCATGGAGATCAAGCGTTAGAACGCGATCCACCCCGGCCTCTGTGATCAGGTTTGCCACCAGTTTGGCAGAGATCGGCGTTCTTGGGCCAGACTTACGGTCCTGTCGGGCGTAGCCAAAATACGGAATAACAGCGGTGATGCGGCGTGCAGACCCTCGTCGCAGCGCATCAATACAAACCAGCAACTCCATAAGGTTGTCGTTTGCCGGATAGGATGTTGACTGAACAACGAATACATCTTCGCCACGTACATTTTCGTCTATTTCAACGAAACATTCCATATCCGAAAAACGGCGAATGGTGGCTTTACAAAGTGATAGATTGAGATAGGCAGCAATCGCTTCCGCTAGCGGGCGATTACTATTACACGCGACGATTTTCATCCGGACTTTCCCCGTGTCACCATCCCCCCCGGAGGTGACGAAATTGCGAATGCCAAAGGCACGCAGAATTTACCAGTGCCTGCCAAGTGTGTAAACGATCCCTCCCGGTTTAGCGACGGGTTTTTTTGTCCTGTGGAAAACTTTCCACCGGCAGGCGGTCGACAATCTCACTGACGCCGCCGGCAGCGTTTTGGGTAATGATCGAGGACAGGTTTTGCCAACGATTTTTTATGGTGGAAACAGCGACTGAGTTTTTCTGATCGAGCTTACCGACCTGTTTCCCTTTCGTGTCGAGAACAGACCAGTTGATCTCAATCGGCTGGCTTCCCCCGCGGGCAGTCCCCAATGAGACGGAACCGGCAATGATGAGTGCGGCACCTTCAAGTCCTTTTAAAACCACAAATTTTCGCTGACTCAGGGCTCGTTCCATGGCGCGCTGCAATGTCGTCGCCCTGGAGCCATCTATGCCGTCGACTGGCCATACGTGTAAGCGGGGTAACGAGACAGATTGGCTGCGTTTCTCATTGGGGCGTGGCCCCAGAATTCGGCGAGAAAATTGTTGTGCAGGTTGTTTTGCCCAGGAAGAAAGTGATTTGGGATTCGGGTGGTTCCAGCTTTCTCGGTTGATCCTGTGACGACTTTTGTGTGTCTCTAATGCTCGTCCCAGCGAATCGGTGAGCGTCCATTCGATCTGAATCGCCATTTGGGTCTTGGCCGAGCTGATGATTTTGGCAGTACCGTCAACGAACCTGCTTCGGCGGTTTTCGCCGGTGGTCGCTGCGGGAATTTCCATCGCCATAAATGCGTTGACCATTGCCTTTGAGAGAGCATCGGATTGTCGTTTTGTTAGGCCGTTGATTGGCCTGACGGTAACGCCGGCGATATCCGGGCGCTCGGAAATAATTGGATCACCTTGTCCTGGCGTATGAGCAAACGGTGTTGGGGCGGGCTGGCAGGCCACCAAGGTCATAACCAGAAGGATTGATGCCGTTATGAGTAAGAGGTGTGATCGAAGTTCAAAGGATGACACAGCTGGCTACCAGACCAATCAGACATGCCAATATAAAGATTATCAGATGTGGCATGAGGGTTAATCTCTAAGTGAAATGGCGGAGATGCCTCGACCATAGTCTATTTCGCCGGCTAACGTCGTTCGACGATAACTAAATAGCATCTTGGTTTCCGTGCAGTTATCTATGTTTACGTTCTCAAAATTTGCGATCTCCGAGCGTTCCAACATGAGCTCGACAAATCCGGCGAGGTCGAAGCGCAAATGGGTGGCATCATCATCGATGAAAAAATCAGAAAATTGGGTGTCATTGGCGACAAACTGTTCTCTGAATTCCAAACCGACCTGGTAGGATTTCTGCGCAATACAGGGGCCGATAGCGGCGTTGATTTGATCCCGTCTTGCCCCTAATTCTTCCATCGCGATAACAGTTGCTTCAATGATGCCATCAAGAGCGCCCCGCCACCCGGCATGGCATGCGCCGATTACGCCGGCTTGCTGGTCTGCTAGCAAAACCGGCGTGCAGTCAGCAGTTAGAATTCCTAAAGCCAGCCCCAGTCTTGATGTCACCATGCCGTCTGCCTGCGGCGCGGCATGGCGATCCCATGGTTCATCCACTGTGACGACGTTTGTCCCATGTACCTGGTAGACAGACATAAGGGAGGCAGGAGCGACTCCCATTTTTTTACTTACACGGCGTCGGTTTTCGCTGATATTTTCTGCATTGTCGCCTGACCCGGGACCGCAATTGAGTGAGCTGTACATGCCGGTGCTGACGCCGCCCTGCCGCGTAAAGAATGCATGGTTTATTCTTGGGTATTCAGACAGTGCTTTGGCCCGAATAACTGGCAAATCTTCATTAGTTTCAGGAGTCATAAAGCGTCTCCGATATCGTCGTTCTCGAACCCGGCTGGCAGGCTATCGGTTACAGACGTTATTGCCATTACTTTAAACAATGTGCCCATGCCGTCTGCGGCGATCAAGCGGCGGGAACCACTTTTCAATATATCTGCTTGATCATCTGTCGCCGCCGCAGCGAGTGCGGCTGTTCTTTGTTCGATTCCCAGGCACACCAGGAATTCTCCCTGAAAGATCGGGCCGTATACCATCGCCCCTGCTGTTTTAGCGGCCTCACCCAAAGCGGCGAAATCAACATGAGCGGTAAGGTCTGCTTCACCAATGGCCGCGAGCGGGTCATGATATTTATGAGATTTTACAGCCTGCAACGTGTCACCTAAGCCAGGTCGAACATGACCATAATCAATGATCAACGCTGCCCCCCCCTCTGTCGCAATGCGTTCAGCGATACTACTGGCAATCTTCTCTCCTATTATTGAGCGCTCAAACAGGGAGTTGAGCGGGGCGGTCCTAAGCTCATTGGGGATGGCCATATTCTTGTTGATCAGTGAATCGCCAGTTGTAAATATGAGATTGCCTTGCTTTTGATCGATCGTAATCTGGCGTTCTTGCCAGCCCCTATCGGTCATTTTGTATTGCTTGATTGGAAGGGCATCGAAAAATTCATTTGCGACGATCAGGATTGGACCGGATGGGATCGTTTCAAACCGGTCATGCCAAGTCACCTGATTGGCATTTAATGTTTCTTGTTGTTGCTGCCGTAGGACCGTCCCCGTCTCCACTAAATGTACGTTCAGCGCCTCTGCAAAAGCGGGCATGACATTTTGAACAGTGCGCAGGATATCAGCCATGAGGGTGCCGCGACCGGGGCCGAGCTCGACGAGGTGGATATCTTCTGGTGCCCCCGCGTTTTGCCATGTAATGGCACACCACAATCCAATGATTTCGCCGAAAACCTGGCTGATTTCGGGAGAGGTAACAAAATCACCGTCTTGGCCAAGTGGATCACGGGTTTGATAGTAACCGCGATCTGGATCGCTTAGGGCGATCTCCATGAATTCTGATACAGCGATCGGGCCGTCAGCTTTTATACGCTCTCGAATTTTGGCGTCGAGCGGGGTCACGTTTGTCGGCAGGCTCGGTGGATCAACCATGCGCCGAGAAGGATCAATGGGAGTGATAGCAGCTGGCCCATTGTCGCAATGCCATAAAGCGTTCCCAAATGGGCGTCTGGCTCACGCACGAATTCTACCAAGTAGCGCGAAAGGCCGTATCCGGCCATGAATGTACCGATCAGCATCCCAGGTCGATCCAGTGCTTTATATCGGTAAATCAGGACCGCGAGCACACCGAACAATAATAGTCCTTCCAGTCCGGCTTCGTAGAGCTGGCTAGGGTGGCGGGGTGTGGGGCCGCCGCGTGGAAAGACCATGGCCCAGGGAACGTCGCTGGCGCGGCCGAAGAGTTCCCCATTAATAAAATTGGCAATTCGGCCAAAAAACAGACCGATTGGGGCGGCGGCACATACCATGTCCCCCAGTCCCAGGAAAGGAAGGCTGCGTTTTCGGGCAAAAAGCCATGTAACGGTAATCACGCCAATCAAACCACCATGAAATGACATACCGCCCTTCCACATGGCGAAAATCAGTAGCGGGTTTTCGGCGAAGAAAACCGGGTTGTAGAAAATGACGTAGCCAAGCCTGCCACCCAAGATGATTCCTAGCGTGGCCCAGATGATGAAGTCGTCGACATGCACGCGTTCAACACCATTTTTAGCCTTGGCGGCAAGGACAATGATATAGCGCCAGCCGAGTAATATTCCTGCGACATAGGCAAGGGAATACCAGCGAACCACTACAGGCCCTATTTCCAATGCGACTGGGTCGATGGCCGGAAACGCTATTGCAAACATGGCCTCATAACCTTCTTGCCGGGAGCGGCATTAAATATAGGGGTCTTCTGTCGCGAGGAAGTTGCGTACATATTGTGAGACGCCATCTTCCAGGCTGGTGAAAGGTGCTGCGTAGCCCGCGTCTCGCAGCTGGTTCATTTTAGCTTCGGTGAAATACTGATATTTGTCGCGGATCGCGAGTGGCGTGTCGATGAATTGAATTTCGGGGGAGATACCGGCGGCATTGAATATGGCGGTGGCGAGGTCGGCAAAGCTCCGCGCTTTTCCGGTTCCTAGATTAAAGAGCCCAGTCACCGATGAATTTTCCTTAAGCCAAAGCATGACATCCACGCAATCTCCAACCCAGACAAAGTCGCGGCTTTGGCCGCCATCGCTATAATTAGGATTGTGAGACCGGAACAGGACAGCGGGCCCACCAGCAGAAATTTCCTTGTAGTTTTTTAAAGCGACGCTGACTTGTCCCTCTTTGTGATATTCGTTGGGGCCATACACATTGAAAAACTTTAGCCCCGCCCATTGTGGTGGTGACTGGTCCGCGGAACCGGTTTCCAATATACGGGCGACCCAGCGGTCGAATAAGTGCTTGCTCCAACCATAGGCGTTGAGAGGTCTTAAGCGTGAAAGATGTTCCCGTGTAGCGTCATCAACAAAACCAGCCGCGCCGTCCCCGTAAGTGGCCGCTGACGAGGCATAGATTAGCGGGATTCGATATTTCGCACAGTGTGTCCAAAGATCTCGGGAAAGTCGGAAATTATTGTCGATAATAAGATCAGCGTCTGTTTCGGTCGTCGCTGATATTGCTCCGAGGTGGAAGATTGCTTCGATCTGACTGGCGTTGCTGTCCACATAAGACAGGATTTCGTCGGGTTTAATCAGATCGGCGAGGTCACGTTTGGCGATGTTACGCCATTTGTCGTCAGTGCCGAGAATATCACAGATCACAAGATTGTTTGCACCGGCAGCTTCAAGCCCCGCGACAAGGTTGGATCCGATAAAGCCGGCACCACCAGTAACTAGGATCATTTTTTCAGTCCATCAGGCATTGCGACCCCTTTAGTTATAGGGACCGTCGTGCATTGCTTCAAGAAAAGGCGTAGTTGTCGTGGCCCCAAACTCAAAATAGACCGGTGATGTTGCCTTTTTCATCGACCTTGATGTCATGCGCCGCCGGAACACGCGGCAGCCCTGGCATTGTCATAATATCGCCGCAGACGACAACCAGGAACTCGGCCCCATTTGCAAGCCTGACTTCCCTGATCTGAACAACGTGATCACTGGGTGCGTTCTTGAGATTGGCATCCGTTGAGAAGCTGTACTGTGTCTTGGCGACACATATTGGGAATTTGCCTGCACCTTCGTTTTCAAGGTCTCGTATTTGGTTTCGAATTTTCTGGTCGGCGACGATCTCGCTAGCGCCATAAATCTTTTGCGCGATGGTCTCAATCTTGTCCCATAAGGGTAAATCGTCTTCGTAGAGATGCTTGAAGGACGACCCGTCATTGCCGTCGGCGAGCTCCACAACCTTATGGGCGAGCTCTTCTGTACCGGCACCTCCGTTAGACCAATGGGTGCAATCGATAGCCTCAACGCCCTGTTCGGCACAGCGTTCGCGGATCATGTTAATCTCCGCATCGCTATCGGTAACGAAGCGGTTGATAGCGACAACGGCTGGAACACCAAATCCCTTCACATTGCTGACGTGACGGGACAGGTTATCGAGGCCTTTTTGCAAGGCGTCGAGATTTTCATTACCGAGATCTTCTTTTTTGACGCCACCATGCATCTTCAAAGCCCGTGCGGTGGCAACGACGACCGCTGCATGTGGCGTTAGGCCGGCCTTACGGCATTTGATATCGAAGAATTTCTCGGCACCTAGATCGGCACCAAATCCTGCTTCTGTCACGACATAATCAGACAGTTTTAAGGCGGTTTTTGTCGCGATCACAGAGTTACAACCATGCGCAATATTGGCAAAGGGCCCGCCATGCACGAAGGCCGGATTATTTTCCAAAGTCTGAACGAGGTTTGGCTTGATGGCGTCTTTAAGAAGCGCTGTCATGGGGCCGTCTGCTTTTAGGTCGCTTGCATAAACCGGTTTGCGATCCCGTGTTTGGCCGACCACAATTTTTGCCAAGCGGTTGTTCAAGTCTTCGATACTTGTCGCGAGGCAGAAAATAGCCATGACCTCCGATGCCACAGTGATGTCGAAACCGGCTTCCTTGGGGAAACCATTTGCGACACCACCGAGCGAGGTGACGATTGAGCGGAGGGCTCGGTCATTCATATCAACGACGCGCCGCCAGGTTACACGGCGGAGGTCTAATGCAGGCTCCTGTGCCCAGTAAATGTGATTATCGATCAGGGCGGAAAGTAAGTTGTTGGCGGTCCCGATGGCATGAAAATCACCGGTGAAGTGAAGGTTGATCTCTTCCATCGGCACGACCTGTGCATAACCACCGCCCGCAGCGCCGCCTTTCATCCCAAAACAAGGACCAAGAGAGGGCTCCCTTAAACATATCGATGCGTTTTTTCCGATTCTGTTTAGCCCATCACCCAGCCCAACAGTGGTTGTGGTTTTACCTTCCCCGGCCGCTGTCGGGGTCATCGCCGTTACCAGGATGAGTTTGGCATCCGGTCGTTCTGGCAATGTTGCGACATGATCGAGTGACAATTTTGCTTTGTAGTGACCATAGGGGTCGAGATGTTCGGCTGGAATGCCGAAGCGTTCATTCGCAATTTCGATAACAGGCCGCATGTTGGCTTCGCGGGCAATGTCGATGTCGGATTTGTATTCTGTTTGAGCCATGGTTTTTCGTTCCGCCCCAGCAAGGTCAATTTTTAAGAAAAATGTCGCATTTATCGTGATTAAGCACGGGGAAATTAAATTGTACAGCACCTAACATCAACGTGATTTAACATTGCACTGAGGATCGCTTGCCCCACATTATGGCTGAGGACATACTCGAGCGACGACGTTGATGAGATCAGGAGTGATGAACATGCAAACCCGGAACCGAATTTTCGATGATGCGGCTAAGTTGGCGGGTGGCGCTGTCGGCACACTCGAAGGTGTACGGCGGGAAGTTGAAACCCTGGTTCGGCAACAGGTAGAACGCATGTTGTCTAAATTCGATCTTGTGACACGGGACGAATTTGATGCCGTAAAGGAAATGGCCGCCCGCGCGCGTGCAGAACAGGAAGAGCTCGCTAAAAGGCTGGAGAGGTTAGAGGCCGCTCGAGTAGAGTCCACGCCAGCTAAAAAAACATCGGTCCGCAAAACACCTAAAGCTAAAAAGACCTGACCTAAAATTATCTAATAGTTTTCCACAGAAACCGACTCCATGGGGTAATTCTGCCCTTGCACCTCGACTCTGCTTTTGGCACCCTATATATGGTAGTAAACGATCATACCGACACAATATCTTCACGGATTAAGGTTGGTAGCTGATCGATTTCGCGTATTTAAGGGGTTTCAAATGGCGGTAACCGCAGTAAAAGATACGATTCAGGTTACCACGAACCCGATTGATCTGATTGAGCAGATTGCGGGTGCGCAGGGGTGGACCTTTGAACGGTCAGCCGATTACGAAATAGCTGCAGAAATAACAGGGCGGTGGACGGATTATCGTCTGTTCTTTTCCTGGTTGGATGATATCAGCGCGATGCATTTTGCCTGCGCCTTTGAGTTAACCGTACCAGACCATCGACGGGCGCCATTTAATGACCTTATGGCACGGGTAAACGAGCAGTTGGCAGTTGGTCATTTCGATTTGTGGGCGGACCGTGGACTGCCAGTATTTCGGCACTCTATGCTATTGCGGGGTGCCTCCGGTGCGAGCGTAGAACAGGTTGAAGATCTGGTGGAAATTGCTTTGGTTGAAAGTGAAAGGTTTTATCCCGCTTTTAATTATGTGGTCTGGGGCGGCAAGACGCCGGAAGAAGCTTTTGATGCAGCGATGATCGACACTGTTGGCGAGGCCTAACCGACAAC
This sequence comes from uncultured Alphaproteobacteria bacterium, assembly GCA_938048165.1. Lineage (GTDB taxonomy): Bacteria > Pseudomonadota > Alphaproteobacteria > MPNO01 > UBA2964 > UBA2964. The sequence goes on from CALIBP010000189.1 coordinate 11,982, forward strand.
ATTTTTCTCCTTATCAAACCGTGCTACTAGGGTCGCCAATTGAGCAGGGCCGGTTATTATTGGTCACAGCGCCATATAATAATTGTGGAGAAGGATAGTGGAACAGAAATTACTCCTCGTCGGTTGTGGGAAAATGGGTGGTGCATTGCTCGCGGGATGGCTCGGTCGTGACATTGACCCTACGAATGTTGCTGTTGTGGAGCCGTATGGCGCTGATGCGCTTCGCGACCAGTTCGAAGTTACGGTTGTCGAATCGCTGCAAGAGCTGGAGCCAGGGTTTATGCCCAACATCATCGTATTTGCGGTTAAGCCACAGGCGATGGATGAAATTGTTCCGCTCTACGCCGGGTTTGTGAATCCCGAAACCATGTTCCTTTCGATCGCGGCCGGAAAGCCATCTTCCTATTTTGAAACACTGTTGGGCGATGGCGCAGCAATTGTTCGTAGCATGCCCAATACGCCGGCAGCTGTTGGCAGGGGGATTACTGTTGCGTTCGGGAATAGCGCCGTCAGTAGCGCTCAAAAGGCACTCGCCATCAAATTGTTGGAAGCCGTTGGAGAAGTCGGTTGGGTAGACGACGAAGGTTTAATCGATGCTGTAACGGCCGTGTCCGGAAGTGGACCCGCCTATGTGTTCCTGATGATCGAATGTTTGGCAAAGGCAGGGGTAGAGGTAGGGCTCGATTCTGACCTTGCGGAGCAATTGGCGCGGGCGACCGTTGCTGGAAGCGGTGAGTTGGCCCGTCAATCCGATGAAAGCGCATCGACACTGCGCGAGAATGTAACCAGTCCCGGAGGAACAACGGCTGCAGCGCTGGAAGTCCTGATGGCGAAAGACAGTTTGCAGGAATTGATGAGCCGCGCGGTTGCTGCCGCAGAAGTCCGGTCCCGCGAACTAGCGAGCTAAGCAAAGCTATATGGCTAAGCAGTACTGGTTGGATTGCCGGAAAACGGATTGTTACTGGCGGCTTCGGCGTGGTCACGCAGCGGTTGAAGCAGACTTTTTAACTTTGCCAGGGCTCTGACTTCGAGTTGACGTACCCTTTCTTTGGATAGGCCTAGTTCTGCGCCGAGGTCTGCTCGGCTTGGTATCCGTTCTGCCAAAAACCGTCGCTGGATAATCAATGACTCACGTGGTGGCAGAGTTGAAAGCGCTTTAGACAGGCGGTCGCGCCAAAGACGCCTATCTTTCTCCTTAATAACACAATCTTCCGGCGTTGGTCTCTCGTCGACCACCTGATCGATGAGTGTCTCCGAAGTTTCACGTGTCACGGGAACGTCCAGTGACTGATCGGTCCTCTTGATGCGCCGACCGAATTTTATGACTTCTGCTACGGAGGTGTTAAAGCGGGTTGCCAGATTACGCGCCAATTCTTCGGGCAAGGAGTCTTCCCAGGGACGCTCAGCCATCCGTCGTCTAATATTAAAGAACAGAGATTTCTGGGCGGCGGTTGTACCGATCTTGACCAGCGAACGTGAACGGACGACATAATCCTGGATAGCGGCCCGAATCCACCACATGGCATATGTAGAGAGTCTTGTGCCTTGTTCCGGGTTGAACCGTTTCAAGGCCTCCATCAGCCCGACCGTCCCTTCCTGAACAAGATCAGTAATGGGGTGCCCGTGGCTTTTGTATCTTCGAGCAATGTGCAGAACAAAACGGAGATGGCTGGCAACCAGCTCATGTGCCGCGCTATTGTCACCGTTCTTTAATTTCTTCAATAATTCCTGCTCGCGCGAACGGCTCAACCGCGGCTGGCGGAGGATCAATTGCATTAAATTTTGAAGGCCAGCACGTGGCATGGTGACGTCATTTCAGCTTCGAGAGGCATAAAGTCGCATAGCGCGCGCGTCGTTTCAATTGAATCCTTGTCTGTGGATTATTTTAGAATACTTGGAACATCACCTCGAACCGCCTAAGATAAGGCCCTAAGAGGATTGTACCGAAGATGGAAAAACGGCCTACGAACATTCGCGGTAAAATTATAGATGCTGCTCTGACATGTGCGGCGGAGTCCCGTTGGCGAGAAATTTCGCTGTCAAGAATTGCGGATACTGCCGGTATTTCTCTTAGCCAATTGCATGGTCAATTTTCGTCCAAGGCAGCAATCGTTGCAGCCATAATGGATCAGACGACCTCAACAGTTATTGCGGGGACTGATCCATCGGCGGGCGATGAAC
>CALIBP010000190.1 GCA_938048165.1 uncultured Alphaproteobacteria bacterium
TGCCGAATAGTGCTGCGGCAATCGGAGGTGAGGAAGCTTCTTGCCAAGTACTTTCTCGGTGAAAAAATAGCTTCCGATCATGATACCGACGCCAACGAGGAAGAGGGTCATTCCTTCCAAACTCAACCCACTGACCTGAACGCCATATTTGGGGAGTGGACGCGGAGTCGGGAAAAAGAAAACAGATATTGCAAAAAAACACAGCATAATACACGCCGGTTAGAGCCATAAACGGCATCGGTGCTCTATCTTTCGACCTGATATAGACAAAAGTCGGAATCAGGCAGGCCCACAGCGTTGCCAATGCAATTCCCGTACTTAGGGTGCTAACCGCAGGACTGCGAAAAGACCACAAGAAAAGACTTACGACAACGCTGATAAAAATCAGAATTCTAAGAGACATGCCCGATGCGTCAGTTTATCGGCTGGTGACGCGTGTAGTAGATGAGTCGTTTAGTCTTGCGAGGCGACCATCAAACTCGGCACGCAATTTGGTAAAGCGTTTAAGCTCTTTTCCTCTCAATTTCCGTCCTGAAGGAAGTCGAAGCCTTAACGGGTTTGCCTGCCGTCCATTGATATGGACTTCGTAGTGAAGATGAGGCCCCGTTGAACGCCCCGTTGACCCGACATAACCGATGACTTGACCCTGCGTTACGCTACGGCCTTTGCGTATGCCTCGCTTAAAGCCGTTTAGGTGGGCATAGGCTGTGGAATAGCGACCGTTATGGCGGATGCGAATGTATTTGCCGTATGCGCCCTTGCGGCCAGCATAGGTAACTGTACCATTGCCAGCAGCATAAATTGGAGTTCCTCGGGGGGCGGCGAAGTCGACGCCACGGTGCATCCTGGTATAGCCCAATATCGGATGACGTCGGCGGCCATAGCGTGATGACAACCTGGCACCGTTTATAGGCGTCTTCATCAGGGCTTTTTGAGCGCTACGGCCTTTTTCATCAAAATATTCGACACCATGACTCTTGGATTCATACCGATATAATCTGATCGGTTTACCGCTTAGGATAATCTCTGCGTAAAGGATTTTTCCCCATCGAGCGAAATCGCCATTCTTTTGATGCAGCCGTTCGACCATGACATTGAACGAGTCATTTTTCTGGATATCGCGCTGGAAATCGACGTCCCAGCTTAGGAGACGAATTAAATCGGCCAATGTGGAGGCGGGCAGACCTGCTTTGGAGGCTGCGACATAGAGGCTCGATTGAATGGATCCTGCAATCCGAACGTCCTGCCGATCTAAAATTCGTTTTATTTTCTGAACGGTGAAGTGACCATTGTCGAGACGGCTGACCTTAATCGTCTGCTCAACAGAAGGATCGAAGTGGTAGCCGACAAATTCGCCGGTCTTTACGCCCCAGGAAATCGGCTGCAGCTTGACGATAATCTTTTGGCCGCGTTTTAAGTAACGCGGATGATAGGTCTTGCGCATTGCACCGATAGCCGAATGCGCTGAGGAACGATCAGCCCCCGCCTTGACCAGTAACTTCATAAAAGTATCGCCAGCACCGGCTTTGACGGTCTTGGTGATTTCGGGGGGCGGTGGGGGTAACTGAAAAATTGGTGCCGGCCCCGTTACAAGTGTCGCGGGTAGCGGTGGCTGTAATTTGTCAGCCTGGGTTACGGCTGGTGATTTTGTCGCTTGGGATTCCGGCGCATAGGTCGTTACCCCAAATACGAGCAGCAACACGATGGTGACTGCACCTACGACCTGAATAGCAACAGATTTGTTACTCTTTAGATATTTCAATCCTGGATACTCTACCGACTCCGACTATGAACTGTTTTCATAGCCCTTCCCTGCATTACCAGTCATGGTTAACGCCAGCGGCACGATGCTGGAATGTGATTCGCTTGTCAAGAAAAAGGCCTTTGAATCAATACTCTTACCGCATAAATCCGCATTGAGGTGCGATGTTTCGTCAAAGAATTTCGTGGCCTTGGTTGACGCCATAGGTGATCGGTAATTAACTGTCCGAATAATAATAATTTTATGTGAGTGGAGAGCCGTGTTTCATTCAGCCGAACCCTTTTTCCGGCCTAAGACGGTCGCCATCGTCGGAGCGTCCGAGTCTGGTGGTGGCGGTTGGCCGCGGGCAATCTATCAGAACCTCGAATTTGCAGATTTTCCGGCTGAGGTTTATCTGATCAATCCACGGCGCGACGAGCTGTGGGGTCGTAAGGTTTATCCCAATTTCGCGTCTCTGCCGGACTCTATTGATCTCGCACTGACCATTATTCCCGCGGAATTCATTCCGGATGTTTTGAGAGAAGGTGCTGCGAACGGCCTTAAATCGGCGCTGATTTATGCGGCGCGGTTTGGCGAGGGCGGTGACGAGGTTGGTGCAAAACGCGCAGACCAGCTTCGAGAGCTTTGCGACGAGACAGGGCTTGTGGTCTGTGGGCCCAACTGTATGGGCGCGATGGCTTTCCCCTCCAATTCGTTGTTTTACCCTGCGACCCGAATTCGCGGTTTACCAGTGGGCTCGACCGGTGTTGTTTTTCAATCTGGCGGGACTTTTATGTTCTGGCTGCAGCGGGCGGCTGAGCGTGGTCTCGG
>CALIBP010000191.1 GCA_938048165.1 uncultured Alphaproteobacteria bacterium
CAAAGCAGGCTCAGATCGTCATCAACCAGTGGCGCAGACAGTACAACCACACCCGACCGCATCAGGCCCTCAACATGCGACCGCCAGTGCCGGAATCCCTAATCAGGAATGGCACAGAACTTGGGGGCTAGACAGATGGGGCCCTGTTTGGAATCATAGCGCCAAGACACCAAAGGACGACCCAAATCAAAAGTCCTATTGCGAACGACGAAACAATAAACACTACTTTCCGGTCCATTATTGGGGCACACAGTATGGATTTTTCTGGAATGCAAATGGTCGCCACAAAGAGTTCAATGCGCTATTCATCGAATATCCAACTGGCAAGAAATAGGGAACTGGCGAGTTCCCTCCAAGGCCTTTTATGTTCTCCGGAGTACAGATAGAGACGACTATCCTCTATAACGGTTTTGCGCCGACCCGATACCTTGAACGTCCCTTTAGTCACTATCAGTAGTACGAAAGTCATGAAATCTGTACATCTCATCGCCGCAGCAAGGCCGAACTTTATGAAAGTGGCGCCCCTGTACCATGCGCTAAATCGAACAAATTGGTGTGAGCCCATAATTGTTCATACTGGACAGCATTATGACGCGAACATGTCAGACAGCTTTTTTGACGAGCTGCAATTACCGCCACCCGACATACATCTCGGAATAGGAAGCGGCAGCCACGCTGAGCAAACCGCCGGCGTGATGACTGCCTACGAAAAAATAATTCTCGATAAGAAGCCCGATTGGATCATTGTCGTTGGAGATGTCAATTCAACCATGGCCGTCACGCTTAGCGCGAAGAAGCTCTTGATTCCCGTTGCTCACCTCGAAGCTGGACTTCGTTCAGGGGATCGTTCAATGCCTGAAGAAATAAATCGACTTGTAACAGATGCCATCGCAGATGTTCTTTGGACTCCTTCCCCCGATGCGGATGAGAACCTCAAAAACGAAGGTGTTGCCGACAGCAAGATAAGCAATGTCGGGAACATCATGATTGATTCATATGAATTGCTCAGAGACCAGATCGAAGCAGCAAAGGTTCCTGAAAACTTTAGTCTTCAAGTGGGAAAATACGGCGTCGTTACCCTGCATCGCCCAAGCAATGTTGACGATCGAAACACTCTAGCGCGTTTAACGGATTATCTTTGTCAGGTCTCTCAAGAAATTCCCCTGCTCTTTTCCCTTCATCCCCGAACAAGAAAAAATTTGGAGGCTTATGACCTTTTTGACACCCTGGACAAGGCCAAAGGCATGCAAATAACGTCGCCCCTGAGCTATATCCAGTTCATGGGGCTGGTTCGAGAATCACAGTTTTTGATTACCGATTCTGGTGGCGTCCAGGAAGAGACCAGCTATCTCGGCATTCCTTGTATTACGTTAAGAGATACGACAGAAAGACCCATTACCATCTCGCTTGGGACTAACAGGCTGGCTAATCCAGACCAATTGTTAGGATGCATATCCGAAATTTCACAAGGATCATGGCCTACCGGGAAATGCCCTCCCCTATGGGACGGCAAGACAGCGGAGAGGGTCGTACAAGATTTATTCCAACGAATAAATGCCCCCTAAACTCCTACCTTTGCAAATCTCTAATCAAACTTCGGACCAAATAGCGATAGCGTAAATTATCGTACCGATGAAGAATTGATTTCTCCTGACATTGATGCTCAGCCCATAACCTGATCGCAGCCAATAGCCGGAACCAGGTTAAACACATTTCTTCACTTTCGGTAAAACCCCCATATCCACCTTTAAACCTGTCGACCAGAGTTTGCCGCTTAGGCAACATACGAATTGATCTTGGGTCAAAAAGAGATAGCTCCAACTGATTTAGAAAATGACTAAGGTCCAATAATATAACGTTCTCAAAATTCGCGCCGGTATCGATTCCAACCGCCCGATCTACGGATGTCATGATGTTATCTGTTTTGAAGTCTCCATGTACCCAACTCACCGGCACGTCTATTTCGCCTATACGACCTCTCATATCGCGAACTAAATCGACACCACTCTTGGCATAGCGCCAACTTCTAAATGACTGCTGGAGCAGCAGCTAGGGCATTTTCCAGCATTCCAAACGCCCAACCCATATCAGTCGGCCGAAATGGTAATCGGTGGCTTCGATGAAATGCTGACAACCAGATCCCTGCCTTTTCGAAGTCATTTACTACCTTCGAGCTGCTAACGAGCCAATCCCGCATTAAATCTGTTAGCGACTGGCCATTGATCCATTCAATAACCAGAATAGCCTGCTCTTCAATTATTCCCACCGGTCGGGGCACAGTAACCAATACATCCGACGACATGGCATCAGAAACTTTTTCGAGGGCCGAATACTGCAATCTGCTATCTGCAGCGGCACTCCGTTCCACATTGGGCAGAGACAAGCAGTATTTTATAGCAACGGGAAAAGGGAATGCATCCGCTTCTCCGCGATAAATTATGGAGTTCGACCCGATATAAACCGGCCCGACAACAGAGAGGTGACCCTCGAGCTTAAAATGAGACCGTAACGTCTTCGCAATGCGTTTTATCGCTACTACCTTTTGGGATCGTAAATGAAATTATTTATCCCGTTCGATAATGTTGACTTGTCAACAAATAGCCGTTCCAATGTTGATGACACGAGACTCATTCGAAAGAATGGTGCTAGCGTATATCATCGGTATGGGACCGAAACATAGATTTTAGCCCGACGTTCTGAGAAATTTTCAGGGAGGATTTCAAATGATTAAGACACATCAGTTAATTTCCGCAGCACTTTTGGGGGCGGTTGCCCTCGGTGGAGCACAGTTTATTGGCGCACAGGATGTTTCTGCGAAGGAACTCCGATTGGCTCATTTTTCATCGCCAAAACATCCGATGGATCGCCTTTTTATGCGGCCATGGACAAAGAAAATCGCTGAAATGTCAGGGGGAACGTTGACGATAAAAACCTTTCCCGGCGGTAAACTCGGAAAAGGACCGCGTGCTCAGTTCAAACGCGCTGTAGACGGTGTTGCTGATATAACCTGGGGGTTACAGGGCTACACATCGAAGATTTTCAAGCGAACGGCAATGGTCGAGCTACCAGGCGTTGCCAGGGACTCAAATGAGTTGGTCAGAAAGATGTGGAGGGCTCACAAGCTATTGGCCCCGGAATATAAAAGAGTAAAACTTTTGGCCATGTGGGTTGGTGAAGCCCCGATTTTTATGAGTCGTAATAAACCAATACGTACTCTGGCAGACCTCAAAGGTATGAAAATCCGGACCCCATCCGCCAATCAGTCACGCTGGCTTAAGGCTCTTGGTGCAACACCGGTTTCGATGCCGATTACGCAGGTTTATCGTGCTCTCGAAACGGGCCGTGTTGACGCGCTACTTGTACCCCCAAGTGTTATCAAGAGTTTTAAAATCGGCGAAGTGGCGAAACATTTCACAACAGGCCTTGCTGAGGCTTTTGGTCGATCCCCATTCTTTGTGGTCATGAATAAAAAGTCCTGGGCCGGTCTAAGCAAGGCTGAAAAAGCCCTTATCAATAAGACGACCGGCGCAAAATGGAGCGCCAAGGCTACCGCTATATACATGAAAGCCGGCGCTGGGGGTCTCAATAGTGTCCGCAACACAGGTAAGCATAAGATCTATGCGTTTTCTGCTGCAGAGCAGAAAAAGATGAAATCCATTTTGCTCAAGGCACGTGCCAAATATATCGAGCAGCTCGAAAAGGGCGGCGTGCCGGCAAAGGCTATTCTTGCCGCGATGAATGCGGGTTCCTGACCATCAGTGTCAGAGCAGCCAAACAGTACGTTTGAGAGCGTAGTTCGAAAGAGTGTGCGTCACCTCGCCATCGTGGCCGGGGTGACGCTTCTTCTTCTCATGTTGTTGACCGTTTATGCGGTCGTTATGCGCTACATCTTCAATGCGCCTATACTCTGGGCCTTGGATATTGGCCGCATGGGGCTCGTGGTACTTGTCTTTTTTGGCTTGGCTTATTGCGGACTGACCGGTGGTCATATCGCGGTAGATTTTCTTGGCGTGTTCGCGCCACCGCGCGTCGTTCAGATTTCTGATGTCATTATTCGTTCCAGTTGTGTCGTTTTAATCGGCCTTATGGCCTGGCAGGCGATGCAACAGGGGTTTGATGCGATGGAAATGGGTGAGGGGACCAATGAGCTGGAGATTCCATTGTCTCCATTTTTTGCTGTCGTCGCCTTTGGGTCTGTAACCTATGGCGTTGTTCTTGTGATCCAGGTCGCGCGCGCGGCCCGGGGTGTTGCTCTCGACGATCATGGTGAGTCATGACTCCGACCGTTGTTGGCCTGTTGGGGCTTCTAGGATTGTTCGGCCTCTTGGCGTTACGGATGCCGGTTGGCATCGCGATGGCTGTCGTTGGCACAATCGGCTTCGGTGTTCTCAATAGCTGGCCGGCGACGATGGCTCAGCTGGGTCGCGAACCGTTCGTCATTGCCTCTTCTTATGAATTGATCGTTATCCCGCTTTTTGTGCTGATGGGTAATCTCGCCAGTATCTCCGGTATGAGCCGTGATCTATTTCAAGCGGCCTATGCCTGGTTTGGGCATTGGCGGGGCGGTCTGGCCTCAGCCACGATTGCTGCCTGTGCCGGGTTCGCCGCAGTCTCAGGATCATCGGTCGCATCGGCAGTGACAATGGGCCGTGTCGCTCTCCCTGAAATGCAGCGCTACAAATATGGTTCGCGCCTGTCGACCGGCTGTATTGCGGCGGGTGGTACACTGGGTATTCTTATTCCGCCCAGCACAGGATTCGTGATCTATGCGATCCTGACCGAGGAATCTATTGGACGGCTGTTCCTTGCCGGTATCCTTCCGGGTTTGCTTTTGACGGCGTTGTTCATGGTGGCGATCTATATTCAATGCCGTATCAAGCCTGAACTAGGACCGCCCGGACCCCGGACACAAGTGCGCGAGAAATTTACTGCCTTGCGTAAGGCTGGGGCGATGGTGTGCATTGTCATCATCACCATAGGCGGTATTTATATTGGTGCCTTTAGCCCGACGGAGGCGGCTGGTGTTGGCGCCTTTTTATCGCTGCTTCTCGCGTTGGTGCGTCGCCGTGTGACGGCATCGGCGATGGGCGACGTTCTGCTCAGGACGGTCCGGACGACTGCCCTGGTGTTCTTGATTATTGTTGGCGCCCATATCTTTAGCCCGTTTATCGCCCTAACGAATATCCCCGAAGATTTGGCTGAATTGCTTGGTGACCAGGCGATGCCTCGTGTCGCAGCGCTGCTTATTATTCTGCTGACTTACATAATTCTCGGGACGTTTCTTGAAGGATTCGCGATGCTGGTGCTGACCCTTCCCATCGTGCATCCGCTTATACTTGCGCTGGGCTATGATCCAATCTGGTTCGGAGTCGTAATGGTCATCGTGTTGGAGATGGGCCTTATTAGTCCCCCCGTTGGCGTCAACGTCTTCGTCGTAAAAGGAATCGCAGGCGATATCCCTATGAGCGATATCTTCATGGGTATTCTGCCGTTCTGGCTGGCAATGGGCGTATGTCTTGCATTCTTGGTCGCCTTTCCTCAAATCGCCCTGTTCTTGCCCAACACAATGATAAATTAGCCTTTAGATATATGCGCCTTTTCTCAAATCGTCGCCGCAAATTGCACATGGGGAAATACCCCATGGAGAAACTAAAGCGCGTACCGAAGACAACGACTTTTATCTCCGACAATGTGCCGCGTGTCCCGAAGCGGGCTAATTTTTTCAACCGCGCGGCGCTCGGTGATCTCGGTGCTAAAGCAAAACGGGAACGCCCGAGATTTGTTGGCAAGCTGCCTTTTGCCCGTTCGATGGGGAAGGTTTGTCAGGCGCATATCCCTCGGCATAAAGGCGAGCCGTTGGAGACGCAGGCACCACTACCAGATGATCTCACAGAACGGGCGGAGCATTTTAAGGCCCTGACCTATTTTCTCAATGCTGACATGGTGGGGATTTGCGAGGTACCGGAATATGCCTGGTACAGCCATGACACAAATGGTGAGGAGATAGAGCCGCGCCATAAATATGCGATTGTGTTGCTTGTTGATCAGGGCTTTGAAACCCTGGATGCCGCGTCCGGGGATGACTGGATCAGCAATGCGCAAAGCTTTCGCGCCTATATGTGGGGTTCGAATATAGCCTGCACGGTGGCCGAATATATCCGGCAGCTTGGTTATGAAGCCCAAGCTCATACCAACCTGGAAAGCGATGTGCTGCACAATCCACTGGTTATGCTGGCAGGGTTGGGCGAGCTGAGCCGCATTGGCGAGGTGGTTTTGAACCCCTTTATCGGGCCACGCTTTAAATCTTCCGTGATCACGACCAACCTGCCTTTGGCGACCGATCAACCAATTGATTTCGGTCTCCAGGACTTTTGTTCAAAATGCATGAAATGTGCTGTCGAATGTCCGTGTAATGCCATCCCGTTTGGCGACAAGGTCATGTTCAACGGCTATGAAATGTGGAAGCCGGATGTTGCGAAGTGCACGGCCTACCGCGTTACCAACTCAAAAGGCGGTGGCTGCGGCCGTTGCCTGAAGATGTGTCCGTTTAATAAGGAGGGTCTGATCTCGCACCGGGCAGCCTTGTGGGCGGCGATCAAACTACCGTTTATGCGGCGCTTTTTGGCAAAGCTCGATGACTGGCTCGATTACGGAAAACGCAATCCGGTCAAGAAATGGTGGTGGGATCTTGAGATCGTCGATCGTAAGGTCACGGTCCC
>CALIBP010000192.1 GCA_938048165.1 uncultured Alphaproteobacteria bacterium
GAACGCGCTGCGGTCACCAGACCGCTCAGCGCTCGTCATCACTCATTATCAGCGTCTGCTGAGTTATATCGTGCCCGATTATGTCCATGTTCTGGCTCGAGGAAAGATAGCGGCTTCAGGTGGTAAAGATCTGGCGCTTGAGCTTGAAAAGAATGGCTATGCGATGCTTGGCCTTGAAGATACCGAAGCGGCGTAGGGAGGAGTGTTGAACGTGACATCCTCCGTACAAAGGCTGAGCGATCCGGTAATCGCAAAATACCGCGAGGAATATGGTGCGATGAACGCCCGGTTGCCCGGAGCCCAACATGGCTGGGTAACATCATTGCGTGACAACGCGATCTCCATCGTGGCTCGCATTGGACTACCGACACGCCGGGTGGAGAGCTGGAAATATACAGATCTGCGGCCAATCCATCGCGCCGAATTTTCGGCAGGGGCGGACTCGGTGGTAGAGCCATCAATGCTTAAGTCTCATTTGGTTGATGATGCGTTTGTTGCAGTTTTTGTTGATGGCCGCTTCGCGCCCCATATGTCTTTGCTTAAGGATTTACCGGAGGGGTTAGAGTTTTCATCTCTGGCCGATCTTATGGCGTCAGGCGATGAAGAGCCGCTTGAAGGTCTTGGCGAAATCGCTGAATTGGATCAGCCAGGGTTTGCGGCACTGAATACAGCCTTGATGCAGGACGGTGGCGTTTGCCGGATTACTGACAATGTTTCTGTGGAAAAGCCAATCCAGCTTGTTTTCATTTCGACCGAAAACTCATCCGCGGAACTTCATCTCCGAAATTTGATCGTTGCCGGGGTGAATAGCCAGGCTACTGTGATGCAGTCATTCGTTTCGTTGGGCCCTTCGGCCGGGTTTAGCGATGTGGTTACGGAAGCGGTGCTCGGGCAAGGCGCTAATCTGCGCCACGTGACGCACCAAAATCAAAGCGCGACGGCCTGGCATATCGGGCTTATCGCTGCTCGGGTCGGTCGTGACGCGAATTTCGACAGTTTTGTCCTGTCATCTGGCGCCAGACTGGCCCGTAATGAAATTCGTTTGCGGCTGGATGGTGAAGGTGCTGATTGCTCACTAAATGGTATCGCCCTGGTAAGGGGTCGTCAGCATTGTGATAACACCACTGATCTTGATCACGCGATATCGCATTGTCACAGCAGCCAGGTTTACAAAAATGTTCTTGATGATCGGGCGCATACTGTCTTTCAGGGACGTGTTCATGTCGCACCCGACGCGCAAAAAACTGATGCGCATCAGATGAATCGCAATCTATTGCTGTCGCGTGATGCACAGGCCGATAGTAAGCCTGAACTAATCATCCACGCTGATGATGTGAAATGTAGCCATGGCGCGACGGTTGGTGACCTTGATCAAGAAGCCCTGTTCTATCTGCAGAGTCGTGGGATCGATCCTGAAACCGCTCGAAATATGATGGTCCATGCCTTCGCTGCTGAGCTGCTAGAAACGATGCCGGAAGATAGCATTCGACGATATTTAGAAGATGCCATGTCATCGTGGCTGGAGAACATCGCCTTGATCGAGGAGGCAGCATAAAGATGGCAATTAACGTAATTATAAAGCCTACCTTTGATGTCGAACGGGTACGTCAGGATTTTCCAATTCTGTCTGAGGAAGTTTACGGCAAGCCACTGGTATACTTTGATAGCGGAGCAAGTGCCCAGAAACCTCGCGCCGTGATTGATGCGATCTCCACCGTCTATGAGACAGAATATGCGAATGTCCACCGCGGTGTACATTATTTGAGCCAAAAGGCGACCGATGCGATGGAGGCGGCCCGCGAAATAGTTCGTGCTTTTATCAACGCACGCGATATTCGAGAGGTTATCTTCGTTCGTGGGGCCACCGAAGGTATTAATCTGGTTGCATCAAGCTGGGGCCGTCAGAACCTGTCGGCGGGTGACGAGATCATCCTGTCTGTCATGGAGCATCATTCCAATATTGTGCCATGGCAACTCATTGCGGAACAAACCGGTGCGGTACTGAAGGTCGTTCCAATCAGTGACGATGGTGCACTCGATATGAATGCCTACGCTGATCTGATGTCTGATAAGACCAAGATGGTGGCCATCACCCATGTGTCAAATGCGCTGGGGACGATTACGCCTGTGGAAGAGATAATTCGTATAGCCCATGAGCGTGGTGTTCCGGTTCTCCTTGATGGTTGCCAGGCGGCGCCGCATATGGCGTTGGATATGCAAGCGCTTGATGTTGATTTCTACGTTTTCTCCGGTCATAAAATTTATGGGCCAAGCGGTATTGGTGTTCTCTACGGAAAATCAGAATTGCTTGAGGCAATGCCGCCCTATCATGGCGGCGGCGAGATGATCGATGTCGTCACTTTTGAAAAAACCACCTATGCCGATCTTCCGTTTAAGTTTGAAGCAGGGACGCCCCATATTTCAGGCATTATCGGGATGGGGGCGGGGATTGAATACATCAATGGGCTGGGCCTCGATAATATCGCGGCTCATGAACATGATTTGCTCGAATATGGCACTGCAAAGCTGAGTGAAATCAACAGCTTGAAAATGATTGGTACAGCGCCAGAGAAAGCTGCCATTCTGTCTTTCGTGCTTGAGGCGGTTCATCCGCATGACGTGGGCACGATCCTTGATCGTGAGGGAATTGCTGTCCGGACAGGACATCATTGTGCGCAGCCTGTTATGGATCGTTATGATATCGCCGCTACAATTCGAGCCTCTATCGGAATGTACAATACCCGGAAAGAGATTGATGTACTTGTCGCTGGTTTAGGTCGAGTGCAGGAGATATTTGGCCAATGAATGACGGTCTTACAGATCTCTATCAGGAGGTTATTCTCGATCACAGCCGCAACCCGCGTAATTTCGGGCCGGCTGAAGAGGCGGATCGTACGGCGCGCGGGAACAACCCACTCTGTGGTGATCGCGTAACTGTTTTTCTTAATCTTGATGGCGACGAAATTTCCGATGCGCAGTTTGACGCGCGGGGCTGTGCGATCTCGTTGGCATCGGCCTCCATGATGACGGAGATGATCAAAGGAAAGTCGGTCGCGGAAGCAAAGGCCCTATTTGAAAAATTTCATGCGCTGGTTACCGGAAAAAACGGAGTTGGAGCTAGCCCGGATCTTGCGGAACTCGAAACACTCTCAGGGGTCAAGAATTTTCCGACTCGTATCAAATGTGCGACGTTGGCCTGGCATGCCATGGTCGCAGCGCTTGACGGAGCGGATGAAGACGTAAAGACGGAATGAGTATCAAAAGATGATGTTTTGGAAAAAACAAACACCGACGGAAACGGAGACGGTATTGGAATCTACGCCAGAGTCTATTGTGGAACCTGCTTCAACGGAGCTGCCACCAGAGCCAGGGGCGGTACAGCGTCCAATTGCACCTAGCCAGCCTGTAACAGTAAGAGAACCTGTTGTGAATGTATCTGACGCGCAGGAGCAGCAAACTGCAATTGAGCCGAGTTCGGAGATTGATGTCGCAGCTGCTCAGTTTGAAGGTAAGGTTATCGAAGCTATTTCGACGGTTTTCGATCCGGAGATTCCGGTTAACATTTATGAATTGGGTCTTATCTATAATATAGACATCAACGGTATGAACGATGTCAGAATCGATATGACGCTGACGTCGCCCGCTTGTCCGGTTGCGGGTACGCTGCCGGGTGATGTGGAACGCGTTGTACAGACTGTAGATGGTATTGGCGGTGTTGCCGTGGAACTCGTCTGGGAACCAGCCTGGAGCCCAGACCGGATGAGCGAAGCCGCTAAACTTGAACTTGGTTTTATGTGAGGACGCCAGATATGACGACAACAGAAAGAGTGCGTGAACGTCCGGCAGTTCTAAAAGTAACGGAGGCTGCCTCTACCCAGCTGAAAAAACTTATCGAAACCCATAACCCAGACGCGGCGGGCATCCGACTTGCCGTGAATGAAGGCGGCTGTAATGGCCTCACTTACGCGATGGATTTTGCTGACGAGAAGGGTGATGCTGATGAAGTCATGGAACTCGATGGTGTGAAGCTGTTGATCGATCCGATGGCCGTTATGTATCTGGTTGGCACCGAGATGGATTTCGTAGAAGAAAAACTCGGTTCAAACTTTGTATTCCGCAATCCGAATGAATCGGGTCGTTGCGGCTGTGGCGAGTCTTTTAACGTCTGACGGCGACAATCTTTATGGAAAATATTTATTCGATTGACGGGATTATTCCTGTGGTCGACCCGAGCGCATTTATCCACCCGTCTGCCGTTCTGATTGGGGACGTGATTGTCGGTGAGAATTGCTATATTGGCCCTAATGCCGCCCTTCGCGGTGACATGGGACGTATCGTTCTTAAAGCACGCAGCAATATGCAGGACGGTTGTATCGCGCATACCTTTGCCGGTGGCGAAACCATCTTGGAAGAAGCAGCGAATGTTGGACATGGCGCAGTTCTCCACGGTTGTCATCTGGGAAAGGGCGTCCTGATCGGTATGAATGCTGTGATCATGGACGGCGCGATCATTGGTGATCACGCATTCGTTGCGGCCTTAGCCTTCGTTAAAGCCAATTATTCAGTGCCATCTCGGAGTATTGTTGCCGGCATTCCGGCAAAGGTGGTTTCGGAGGTTAGCGACGAGGAATTGCGGTGGAAACAGCTCGGCGACGAGGATTATCAGGATATTATTCGCCGTAGCCACGCATCGCTGAAA
>CALIBP010000193.1 GCA_938048165.1 uncultured Alphaproteobacteria bacterium
CCTTGCCTAATTCAATGATATATTCATATCGATCAACCCAATCATCGAACAGGCTGAACTCGTCTATAATGCTTTGTTTTGCTTCCGCGATGGTCGCAAATGTATCATTCATTTCAATGGCTTAATATTTAATCTTGTGTCCTGCCTGTTTGGTATATAGATAGCCCGCCGGGTGATCAATCATCATCCGTTATGGCAAGGCGCTTGGCATGTGATCCTCGCTGCGAATCGCGTCGTGTTTTATGGTCTGAATTGAACTAACGGGAAGTAGATTTATGTCGAGTGCGGGTATATCCGCTGCAGCCCACCGCGCCGCGCAAAAGCGGACCGCCTCTGGATTCGACATTTTGAAAAGCGGTACGGCCTTACTAAGATTGCTGCCGCCTACCGTCGCCCATAAAAGCGCTGTAAGAGCGCTCAAATACGGATTGGTTCCTAAATCATCCGAAACAGACGATTCAGTATTGGCGATCAAGGTGTGGGATCTTGAGTTTTCAAATCCCCTCGGGATGTCTGCGGGGTTTGATAAGAATGCTGAAGGCGTCGATGGCATTATCGACCTGGGATTTGGATTTGCCGAAGCCGGCACGGTGACGCCGCTGCCACAACCCGGAAATCAAAAACCCAACCTGTTTCGCCTTACCGAAGACCGCGCCCTTATAAACCGCCTCGGCTTTCCCAGCGAGGGCGTTGAGGCGTTCGCAAATAATCTAAGAAAGAGACGTCGCGGCGCGGCAGGTATCGTGGGTATTAATGTTGGCATTAATACCGGAACCGCTGACGCGGCAGACGATATCGAAACCTGTTTGGATCAACTTGCCCGGTTTGCGAGCTACATAACAATTAATGTTTCCTGCCCCAACACACCGGGTTTGTGCGCGTGGCAGGCTGGGGACAAACTGGCTGAAATGGTAGATCGTGCCAAGGTAAAGTTGGCCCGGGTCTCAGGGGATAGGACACCCCCTTTGTTGGTAAAGATTGGCCCCGAATTGGATGAGGACGGGCTGGCGGCAGTGGCTGATGTCGCCCTTACAATCGGTATTGATGGCCTGATTGCCTGTAATACGACCTCTCAGCGTCCCGCAACTTTGAGAAACGCGAATGCACAAGAAATTGGTGGATTGAGTGGTCCACCCATTCGGCAGCAGGCGACAAAAGTTTTATCCAACTTGTTTGAAATGACTGGTGGGAAGGTCCCTTTAGTAGGGTGCGGAGGCATTTCGACTGCTACTGATGCCTATGAGCGTATTCGCGCAGGAGCTTCCCTACTGCAGCTCTATACGGCGCTGATCTATGGTGGTCCTCGGTTGGTCTCTGAAATCAAGTCGGGACTGGCGGAACGATTGCGGGCTGATGGCTATTCCAAGTTGTCTGATGCCGTTGGAGCAAACCACCGATAATCTAAAAGGGTTTTGTTAACCATAATTCAAGAGGTTGCCGCCAAATTAAGGACCAGTTCTGAAAATCAGGCGGTCAATGGCGTTTCTTTATCATATTCTTATCGCGACGGTTTATACCTTCCTTGCGGCAGCTACCACTATCGGACTGCCGCATCTCTTTCCTGAAATTGGGGCAGAGATAGGTGCAATACTTGGTGCTGTGGTGTTTGTCGGATCTGCAGTTCTTCACGAGGTTTTTGCCCGGCAGGAAATGCAAGCAAATCTTGTTGATGAGTTAGGACATCTTCGTAATCGGAATGCGGAGCTACAGATATCTCTTGATCGTGTTGAACGCGAAACGGAGATACTCAAAGGGGCCGTAAAGAAAATTGCTGAAAACGGGGTGACGGCCAAAGACAGTAGCAAGAAAAATGTCGATTCTGTCATCGCCGAGGTCAAGGTGCTGCAAGGCCTGGTTAAACAGCTTTCGGCGGCAAAACCTGCTGCGAGCGCCAAGGCTGTTGGGGAAATTGCGCAGGTGGAATTTCCGGCACCAGCTATGGAGGCGAGCTCGGCATCCTCAAATATCGCTTTGGTTGCCAGCGAGGGCACGGTGGTTACACCAAAAACGGGAGACAACCCGCCACCGACAATGGCTGTTGCACCGACACGAACATCGCGAACAACGCCTGGTCAGACATCAGGAATATCTGGTCTGGACGATGACAGTATTCTTGAAATCGTCCGCGATGGGCTTGAACAAAATCGCGTCGATTTAGTGCTTCAACCAATTGTTCAATTACCGCAGCGAAAACGCGTCTTTTATGAAGCCTTTACGCGGATTAGGGATGATAGGGGCGAAAACCTTGTTCCTGAACAATATATCGGTATCGCTGAACGTGAAGGCCTTGTGACGGCAATCGATAACATGTTGCTGTTCAGGTGCGTGCAATTGGTCCGCCGGACACAAAACAGTAAACAGGATATCGGTTTCTTCTGTAATATTTCGGCTCACAGCCTAACTGATCGCCATTTCTTCAGTGACTTTGTTGAATTTATGGCCGACAACGCGCGGCTGGCACCCAACCTGATTTTCGAATTTCCTTATGCGACTGTCGTTAATCGCGACCATGATATTGAGCAGCACTTAAAACAGCTGGCCTCGCTTGGATTTCAGTTTTCGGTCGATCAGGTCTCCAGCATAAACATTGATTGCGAAGATCTGATCAAGAATCGTTTTAAATACGTCAAACTTGATGCTGAAATATTATTGGACGAAGTGCGTAACCCTATGGGCCCCATTGCCATTGAAGATATCAAGCGTGTCTTTAACCGCCAGGGCGTGGATCTCATTGTTGAAAAAATCGAAACTGAGACGCAATTACTCAACCTTCTGGATCTCAAAATAGATTATGGGCAGGGGTACCTGTTCGGTGAACCAAGGCTTGCTCGCGTCGAGTAAAAACGACCTCTTCCCAATTTAGATGGTCCATGGCACAACCCCTTCATCATGACCGAGCACATTCCTATCCTTTCGGGTCTTTCCGACCTCGCCGATGATTTTGATGCCTATATTATTGACCTGTGGGGTGTCATTCATGATGGCGTGTCGCTGTATCCCGGTGTGGTCGATTGCCTCGAAAAAATAGCTGAGACCGGCAAACCCTATGCAATGCTAACAAATGCACCGCGCCGCGCAGATGCTGTCCGGCGTGGCATGGATGGCTTGGGCATTGCCGACGCGCTATGCCCGATTATTATGTCTTCTGGTGAGGCAACCCATCTTGGGCTCTTGGAACGTCGAGAATCCTGGTTCGATGGTGTTAACGCCACCTATGTGCATATCGGCCCTGACCGCGATGACGGTTTGTTCGACAATCTTGATCTACAAAAGATCGATTCTGTCGCCGAAGCGGGATTAATTGTTAATACGGGGCCGTGGGGTGATGAAGAAACAGTTGCAGATTATGAGGATCTTCTGCAGCAGGGTGCCAATGCCAGCGTGAAAATGGTTTGTGCCAATCCGGATCTCGAAGTTATTCGCGGCGGTCACCGCATTATTTGTGCGGGCGCGCTCGCAAAGCGGTATGAAGAGCTTGGCGGCGATGTCCTTTATTATGGCAAACCCTATAGTCCAATTTATGACAGCTGTTTACATCGTATGGGTGACCCCGATCCTGTGCGAGTTCTCGCTATTGGCGATTCCCTTAAAACCGATATTACGGGTGCGTGCGAGCTCGGCATGTATTCCGTTCTGGTTATCGGCGGCATTCATGGCGAGGCATTTGGTGTTGCTGCTGGCGATCAGTCTGCCGAAGCGGGAAAACGGATCGCGGAGGTTTGCGCCCCGGAAGGCGTTTACCCCGATGCCGCTATTCAGATATTTAGCTGGTAATATCCATATTCGTCCTCTGTCGTTTGCTTGGTACGAATCGTTGGGCTTGGCTATACTTTTCCCTTGGTTAAGGAGGGGATCGCCGGTGATGCCAATAGGTATTCAGGACGGGCTTCTTCCTAGAATTTCGCGGGGGTGGACGGCCAGGCAAGATGATCTTCCGATTCCTATCACGAGGCCGCGTCGAGACGTCAACAATTGTAGCTTATGCGATTACGGCAATATGGCTCGCGCTGTCGGCTCTTTACGTTCAAAGCTCTATCGGTTGGTCTAATATTTTGACCTTGCTGCCGCACGAGCTCGGTGCGGTCTTAACCGGTGTGTTTGCGCCGTTAGCCTTCTTGTGGCTTTGCATGGCTTACGTCGGGCGCGGGACGGTTCTAAAAGATACCGCCAACGCATTGCGCGCCGATCTACGCCGATTAATCTATCCGTCTGAAGAATCTGAGGAACGAGTCCAGCAGGTCGCTGAGTCATTGCGCCGGCAGGCCCAGGAGCTTTCTGCGGTTTCTGAGCGAGCGGTCTCTCAGGCGCAATATTTACATGACGGCCTGCACCGACAAACTGAGCAGCTCGATGTTGTTGCTGCTCGCCTTACCGAGCGCTCTGGCGCCGTGCAAGAGGCGGTCGAGAAACAGGTTCGTGAACTTGAATCCGTGTCCAACGCTGTCCTTGGTAAATTAGAAGGAACCGGTCAGGCCTTTGCAGCACAGATCGAGGCGATGGGACCAGGTGCCGAGGAAGCGGCGGACCGCGTTGCGGCCGCGGCTGATGCTGTGCACAACCATACGGATGGCGTGCTCAGTAATTTTGGCCAAATTACCGTTGGGATAGACGATACCAGTGAACGGCTCCGTCGACAGGCCGATCAGCTCAGTGAGCAATCCGATGTTGCTATAGCCAAAGTTAATGAAGTTGGCGAGACACTGGAGACGCATGCGGCGGGCTTAAACAGCGCTGCCGAAGAGGCTCTGGAACGTGTGCGGCAATTGGGCGATACGTTCCGTCAACAATCAGTAACGTTGATCTCGGGCCTGAAACAGGCTGTTAACAGCGTCGATGACGTATCGGAAAACTTTCGGCAACGGACTGAACAGCTCATGGCGGGTGCCCGCGCAACGGTCGGGCAGGTCCATGACACGGTTGAGGCGTTCCGTGAAGAGGCGTCATCTCTGGGCGATGGTGCGGAGCGGACCGTGGCCCGTATTAAACTTGCGGGTGAAGAGATTCATAATGCCGGGAACGAATTTTCTGGAGAAGCGGATCGCCTGTCCGAGGTAGCGGCTCGGAAAATAGCCGATGCGGGGAACGCCCTTATCCGTCAGGGCGAAACAATTTCCGCCGCTAAAGATCGATCTATCGAGCAGGCGCGCGCCCAGATGGATGATATTGCAAAATCATTGTCGGCTCATGCGGTCGATCTGACGAAAGAGCAGGATAATGCAACCGAACGGGCGCGTCAGAATTTGGCGAGCCTAACGGAAGAATTACGAAGCCATGCCAGCGAGTTGAACGAAGTGGCGGTGCAGGCCGGTGCGGCGGCCAACGATAAAATAGAGCAGATTGGCGGAACATTTCGGCAGCAGTCGGAGCGTATGGCGGCAGACGCCGAACGAACATCGGTTCTCATCGAGGCGAGAACCGAAGAGGTTGCGGCCGTCTTGCAGCAGCAGGGTGAGGCTCTCAATGCAGCGTCGGAGGCTGCCGCCGAGGCTGTCCGTGCAAAGGCGGAAGATGTCGGTGCTTTGTTGCGCGAACAGCTGCGGCTTTTTACGCAGGTTGCCGAGGCTTCTTCGAATACGGCAGCGGAGCGTACCCGTGAAATTCAAAATATGCTGCGTTCTCATATGGAGGAGAGTGCGGGTATTACGAATGCCGCCGCGGAACGGGGGCTGGCGCGCATAACAGAGGTTGGTAATGCGCTTCAACAAGAAGCCTCAGCACTTTCTGCAATGTCGGAACAGGTTGCCGGAGAGGTAGCTGCGAAAATCAAGGAGATGGATGAAGCGCTGCGGACAGAATCCGCAAATATGCTTGCTGCATCGAACAGTGCAACGGATCATGTAGTTGTTAAAGCCGAAGAGGTGGCGGCGGCATTGCGACGGCAGACTGACGAATTTGCATCCGCCTCCGAGAAGGTGACGGCACAAGCGGCCACGCGGGTTAAGGTCGTTGGCGCAGCGCTGGTTAAACAATCAGGCGATCTTGATGACGTGTCGATACGGGCGGCGGAGCGTGGTGAGGAGATTGGTGAAATCCTGGCCAAGCGGACGACCGATCTTTCTGCAGCCGTTGATACTGTTGTCCAGAGAACGACTGTTGTCGGTTCTACCTTTGTTGATCAGGCGGATAAACTCATCGCTGCTTCCGAGCAGGCCGCCAGTCATTCAGATTCGATCCGTGCGTTAGTCGGTGAGCAAGCAGAAGCGCTGGATCGGATTGCCAGTCAAATTGTTCGGCGTACCGAAGAAATCTCCAAATCAACCGAGATCGAGCTGCAGCGCTTGACTGGGACAGCTGAAAAGGCTGTCGAGCGAGCAGAGGCGATGAACCAGACAATCGGCGCACGAACCGTGGATCTTGGCGAAGCCTCGAAAGAAACCGTTGAATGCTTGACGATTGTTGGCAATGCCTTGCAGGCACAGGCGCGTGCGATGATAGAAGCTAGTACCAAGGCTGCCGCTGATGTGACGAATGTTATCAGTGCGCTCAAAGATGAATCAGGCGCCTTGGAAACATCTGCCAGCGTTGCTGAGGAGCGTGTTGAAAGTATAGGACGTGTTTTCCGGGCCGAGACTCAGGAGCTGGCCTCTGCGTCGGAACATGCCTCACGACAGGTCGATTCTGTCAGGCAATCATTGCAGCGGCATTCAAGTGAGATGACCAGTGCCTTGGATCGGGCGGCAGACCAGGCCGCGCAGATCGGCGCTGTCTTTGCGGAACAGTCAGAAGAGCTTATTCAGGCCTCTGATCTTGCCGAGAAACAAGCCAAGCTGGTGCGTCAAAATAGTTTTGATGCTCGGCGGGATATGTTCCTCAGAGCTTCCCGCTTTATTATTGAAGATTTGAATTCGACAGCAATTGATCTCAATCGGTTGTTGGATGATGCCGGCTCGCAAAAGCTGTGGCCACGGCCGGCGCGTGGCGAGAAGGGTATCTTTGTAAAGTCCATGTTACAGGACGACGCCCGCCATGCCCGCGACGTGATTAAAGGTAAATTTGAAGAAGACGATAATTTCCGGAAATATGTTCAGCGCTACCTAGACCATTTTGAAAGGCTTCTAAACGAAGCCAATGAAAGCGACCCGGAAAATCTGCTAAGCTCCACTTTTTTATCGGCCGATATTGGAAAGCTCTACCTTGTTCTGGCCAGGTCGGTTGGTCGGCTTAACTAACATCTTGTGTCGCCGGTCGGTGGCCCGGTTGCTGACGGAGACCCATTGTGCACGCGCTGCTGCTGACAATCTTCATCGATACCGTGGGATTTGGCATCGTCTTGCCACTGTTGCCATTTTTTGCAGAAAGATTTGGGGCCAGCCCCTTAGAGGTCACGCTTCTGGCCACAGTCTTCTCCTTTTCGCAGTTTGTGTTCGCGCCGCTTTGGGGACGGCTTAGTGATCGTATAGGTCGGCGTCCGGTGATCCTGTGTACGCTCGCCGGTATGTTTTGCGGTTATCTCGCCCTGACCATGACGGATTCTCTGCTGATGCTCTTCCTGGCACGCGCCTTCATTGGGTCAATGGCCGCTAATGCCGGTGTCATTCATGCATTTATCGCTGATGTTACCAGCAATACGGCGCGGGCCGGAGCAATGGCGAAGGTTGGCGCCGCTCACGGGTTGGGATTTATCATTGGCCCGGCGATTGGTGGGTTGTTTGCCGGGTCTGATCCGACCAACCCCAATCTTGCCTTGCCCTTTATCATTGCGGCGGCCTTGTCCGGCATCGCCTTTTGCATTGCCTGTATCCAGGTACGCGAGACAGTCGCGGTTGAAACGCGAGCCGAAGCGGCCAAGGGTCAGCGCTCGTTAGGCCGTGTCTTTATTGAGGCCATCCGTATTCCGCAACTCGCGCTTCTGTTTGTCGTCGTGACGATGACGCCTTTTGTTTTCTCGGGTGTTGAAACAACGTTCGTCTTGTGGTCCGAGCGTATGCTCGGCTGGGGACCATGGCAGAACGGTCAGATTTATACTTTTATGGGGATTACAGCGGCAGCAACCCAATGGTTTCTTGTTGGGCGGTTAACTCGGCGATTTGGTGAACACCGCCTGATTTGTGCAGGTGCAGTGATGATTTTTGTTGGTGTTCTTCTGCTCCCTCAAATGACCGGAACAATCGGCCTATGTGTTTCCTTCGGATTTATCGTCTTTGGCGTCAGTATCAACAATCCGTCCCTTTCAAGTCTGGTGTCCAAATATGCTCATTCCAGTGAGCGCGGTAGTTTGCTCGGTTTATCGCAGTCTTGCTCCGCTATGGCGCGAATTACGGGGCCCGCCTGGGCCGGTTTCGCCTTTGGTGCCTATGGGCCAGACTGGCCGTTTTTCTCAGGTGCCGTGGTGATGGTGGTTATGTTTTTTCTCGCAATTCGGGTCAAACCCGCGATTGATCCCGCCAATGTCCCAAAATAGAAGCAGATAAAGGGTTTGGCGTTATAATTTAGATACCCTTTCTCCTTGACGTAGGGCCCGGACATTATTAAAAAGCGCGGTCCCTGGCGGTTTGCCGGGACTAATTTTTCTGATCTGTTTGGACAAATATTATGTCACGTCGATGCAGCATTTCAGGTAAGGGCGTCCTTGCCGGCAATAATGTAAGCCACGCGCACAATAAAACGCGTCGGCGCTTCCTGCCTAATATTCAGGTGTCATCAATGCCATCTGAGGCTTTAGGTCGGTCTGTAAAGCTTAAGCTGTCGACACAAACTATTCGTACGATTGAAAAAAATGGCGGCATTGACGCTTATTTGCTGTCGACGTCGAACAGCAAGTTGACGGATGAAGCTCAACGTCTTAAACGTAAGATTCGCCAGGCGTCAGAGACTGCTGCTGCAAGCTAACGTCCGTCTCGGCGGAGTATTTCCTTTAGATTGAGTTTGATTTACGACGCTAGATTTCCTCGCAGGCCATTAATGTCGAGTAGGCGCGATTGATAATCTTCAGCCGCTCTTCTGCCTTGCGGTCGCCGCGATGGGTGTCGGGATGGTTTTTTTTAACCAGTGCTTTGTACCGTTCTTTTATGGCCTCTTTTGTCACTGGGCCGTCCATATCCATGACCGCCATTGCCTCGGCCTCGGGAGACCCTGGGCGAGCCCGCCAGCCGTCTTCCTGAGGATAAGTGGCTCTGGCACGATCCCGTTCCCAATTGTCGGCACCAAACACGCCAAAGTCTAAATTTGGGCTATCGCCAGCACCCGGCCCTCTTCCGAGGGGCCATGTCGGGCGCCACCAGGT
>CALIBP010000194.1 GCA_938048165.1 uncultured Alphaproteobacteria bacterium
TCTAGGCAGCTGCCGTAACGCACCACACTGAAGTCATGCACATTGACCATCGTCGATGATCGACCGTAATTAGCCCAGCGCATCAACCCGTAATCAATCACGATATCGGCGGCATCAAGGACCTGCTGTTCGATGTCCTGCGCCCGAAATTTGGTGCCATGCAGCGAAAGGTTTGCTGATGAGCCAACCACCAGCCGCCCGGCTTCGAAGCTGAGCTGTGCCATGGTATCCATGAGCGGTCCCGCACTGAGCAACATCGCCAGCGTGCCGCCGAGAGTTGTCCGTTCAAGCACTTCTGCATCAAGATTTTTGAGCATTGGATGATTTAGATCTGCGGGGGCAACCGTTCCCATCGGGAGGTCATAGCCCTGAGTGATCGTGCGAACGATCTCACGATTTCGACCATCCAATTGATGCAAGGCAGCGTGCATCGACGCGCAACCGATCACGGCATTTAGTTTTGAGGGTCCGCGTTCCTTGACTTCAATCGTCTTGTTGATGGCTTCCGTAGTGGCGCCAAGAATTACATAACCAACATAACTTGGGATTATGGCAATGCCGCCATCGAGGATGACATCCATCGCCCGCCGGGCATCACCCTGAATATCAAATACGTTCATTTACTTCTTTCTCTTCGCGACTTTGTGGCGCGACTTTGACAAACTCGTGCCGTATTAACAAGGGTCACTATTTCTAACTGGAGGTAAATATCTTTCCGCAAAGGGGAGAGTTTAAAGGGTGGCGGCCTGGTATTTTCGTATGCTGAAGAATGCCAGCGCTGCACAGAACATGGCTAGCTGACCTGGTGCCGGAAGACCTTTGATAAATTCACCATCGCCGAGGATCTCGGTGACGATAAAGACATCGTTCGCGGTTGATGAAAAATTGGTCAGAATAATCCGATCTGTTTCCAGCCCGTCAATTGCGGAACCCAAAAAGCTCACGCGGTCGTTTACCGGGGTGCCTTGCGAATTCAACGGCCCAAAAGGTGTCGTCGAAGAAAATGAAGCCGTTGTGCCATCGAAAACTTCTACGTCTACGCCGTCAAGCCGTCCCGGCAGGCTGCCTTGTGAATTGTTCGTGCCGTAAAATTCCAACGTGCTGAGTCTATAGAACCCGTCGAGGAACAGGGTGATGGTTAGACCAACCGGCACTGGGCCGCTGCCCGGATCACTGGTAATCGTTAAAAAATGGGTGTTTTGAGAGCCACCACTAATGTTTGAATCAGTCAGTGTCCCGGTACCGCCGCTGTAATTTACCAGGGCTCCTGAGCCGAAAGGGGTAGAAGCGGTCAGGCCGGTATCCGTAATTGTCCCGCTATAGCTATTGGTGTGACCGAAGAATTCCAGCGCGGCAGGGTTAAGGGGCTGGTCAGTGATCGCATTGTCGATGTTATAACCGATGATGCCGATTGGGGCGGCAACCAGCGGATGCGCGAGGGCAATCACGCTGGCTATCCCGCAGCATGTCAGTAACCGTAAGCCGTTCAGAAAACGGAACACACAACCCTCGTTTGCGTTAACGGTTTGGCTGTCACGCTTAATGCCAGCCTCCAAGCGCGGCAGTTTGGCGGAAAAGGGTTAATTTTCAAAGACATTTATTTTTTATACGCGCCGTAACTATTGGGGATGTTTAACAAATATTTACCATATTCGGTCCACAATTCCTCTTCTTGACGTGGACCCTCATGACATAAGCAGGTAGCACCGTGGAACATTTATCGCCCAGCGACTCGACAGATACCGCCGGAATCGTCTCTCCGCCCCTTTATGATTTCGATATGTTGGTCATTGGGTCGGGCCCTTCTGGACAACGCGCGGCCATTCAGTCTGCCAAACTGGGTAAGCGAACGGTCATCATTGAACAAAAAACGGTGGTTGGCGGTGTCTGTATTAATACCGGCACCATCCCGTCCAAAACGTTGCGGGAAGCGGCGGTGCATCTTTCCGGCTATCGCGAACGCAATGTCTACGGTTCTTCCTACTCGGTCAAAAATGATATCACGATGAAGGATCTCCTGTTCCGTACCGGTCATGTGATCCGCAATGAGATTGATGTCACGAACAATCAGCTACACCGAAATGGCATCTCTGTGCTGGAGGCAAAGGCGGCGTTCGTTGATGATCACACCGTTCGGTTGACATTCTTTGATGGCCGTGGACAGCGAGATATCACTTCGGATCGAATTGTTATCGCCGTAGGGACTGAAACCACCAAAGATTCGAAAATACCTTTCGATGGGCAGTGTGTTTTCACCAGCGACGATATTCTGGACCTTGAAACCCTGCCAAAAACCCTGGCGGTCGTCGGGGCCGGCGTGATCGGTCTCGAATATGCCACCATCCTGTCGACACTGGGCGTGCGCGTTACTGTCATTGATAAACGCCCGCGTTTACTGGACTTTGTTGATGCAGAGATAATTGACACGCTCGTCTATCAGATGCGGCAAAACCGGGTGACATTCCGTCTCGGCGAAGAGGTAGACGATGTTCAAATTTGTGACGGCCCAAAGGGGAAACGCGTACGTATTGTCCTTGAAAGCGGTAAGCAGATTGTTACCCAGAAGGCTCTCTATAGTATCGGCCGCACTGGCGCGACGTCAGGATTGAACCTCGCCGCAGCCAGGCTTGATGCCGATGATAGGGGGCGTTTGATTGTTGATGATACACACCAGACAGCCGTGCCCCATATATATGCTGTGGGTGATGTGATTGGATTTCCCAGCCTGGCATCAACATCTATGGAACAGGGCAGGCTTGCTGCCTGCCATGCATTCGATCATGAGTCGCACAGTGTTGCTGATCTGTTTCCATATGGTATTTACACGATTCCGGAAATCTCTGTCGTCGGCAAGACCGAGGAACAGCTCACCAAAGAGGGCGTCCCCTACGAGGTTGGAAAGGCTTTCTACCGTGAAATCGCTCGTGGTCAGATTATCGGCGACTCCACTGGCATGTTAAAAATCATGTTCCATATGGAAACCCGCCAGCTGCTTGGGGTGTCTATTATTGGCGAACAGGCCGCTGAATTAATCCATATTGGTCAGGCCGTTATGGCCCATGAGGGAACAGTCGATTACTTCGTTGATACCGTCTTTAATTACCCGACTCTGGCGGAGTGTTACAAAACGGCTGCGTTTGACCGCATCAACCGTCTCGAATAGTTCCGGTGACATTTTGATTTAAAAAGGGCGGTCTGGGCTTTGCCGGGCCGCCTTTTTCTTTGCGTGCGCGGTTGCACAAAAACCACTTTTGATGTCGAGTCGGCTCATGTTGAACGAACTTTCCTTTGCCGAGGCCGCTGCGGCGATTGAGCGCGGCGACATTACCTCTGAACAGTTGGTCCGAGATTGTCTCGACCGGATCGAAGCACGTGACGATGATGTGCAGGCCTGGGCGTTTATTGATCCCGAACTGGCCCTGGCACAGGCGCGGGCCTGTGATGGGGCGGATGAACGCAAAGGTCCGTTGCATGGCGTGCCGTTTGGCGTCAAAGACATCATCGCAACACATGATATGCCGACCGGTATGGGGTCGCCGATTTATGAAGGGAATCGACCGGGCTATGATGCTGCTTGTGTCGCCCTGCTGCGGGCGGCCGGGGCCGTCATCTTGGGTAAAACGGTGACGGTGGAATTCGCCGGGATGGCGCCGCCGCCGACCGCGAACCCGCTTAATCTGGCTTGTACACCAGGAGGATCAAGCAGCGGATCGGGGGCCGCGGTTGCCGATTTCATGGTGCCATCGGCGTTCGGGACGCAAACGGCGGGATCGATCCATCGGCCAGCGGCACATTGCGGTGTTATTGGTTACAAGCCGACTTTTGATACTTTCAGTATTCACGGCGTTTGGCCCGCCGCCCAATCACTTGATACGCTCGGTCTGCTGACCCGCTCTATGGATGATGTTGAACTATTGAGCGCGGCGCTCGTTGGACGACCGGTTCAGTTGGAACGGCCTCTCATTTCAGCGCCGCGTATCGCGTTCTGCAAAACCCATCTTTGGGACATCGTTAAACCGGAAACGGTTGAGGCGATGGAAATCGCCCGCGAAACGCTGGAAGCGAGGGGTGCCGAGATCATAGATCTCGTCTTGCCGGATAGTTTTGATGAGTTGGTGCCGGCCCGCGATATCATTTCAAGCTACGAGCGCGCGCGGGCCACAGCGCATGAGTGGTTCAATCACCGCGACCTGTTGAGCCCGCAATTGCAGCGTGGCGTCGCTAAAGGGTTTGGCTGGAAATACGAAGAATACACCCATGCGATGAAAGTTGGCGCTGATCGTCGCCGCGATCTTGATGCGATGTTCAATGAGTTTGACGCGATCATCGCGCCCTGCACCGCCGGTGAAGCGCCGCCGGACCGCAACAGCACGGGCGATCACACCCATATTGGCATGTGGAATTTACTGCATGTTCCAAGTTATGCGCTGCCGACTCACAAGGGCCCCAACGGCATGCCGGTGGCGATCCAGATCATGGGACGTCACGGTAAAGATGAGGCGCTGTTTGATGTTGCAAAATGGGTTCTGGAACAGCTGATTCCGGCGTAGAGTAACCATAAAGGTTTTGGCTATAAGAGCCAAAATCAGAAAACAGGAGGCTTACATGGCTAAGATTAAACATATCGCGATGGTATCAATGGACCCGCCAAAGCTTGCAGAGTTTTACAAGCAGGTCTTTGACATGAAGATTTTGCACAGCTCTAAAAGCGGTGCGACCTATCTGACCGATGGCTATATCAACGTCGCCCTGCTGCCGCAAAAGGCGGAAGGCAAACCCAACGGGCTGAACCATTTTGGATTTGAAATTGACGATCAGGAAGAGATCGCCAAACGCATGGAAGAGTTTGGATTAAAGGCCCCCGGGCAACGCCCCCGCAACCGGCCCTATGCTGAAACGCGGGGCTGTGATCCCGAAGGCAATAATTTTGATCTTTCGGTACATGGGTTTCAGGAAGTCGAATATGAGGCCGACCGCGAACGCGGTGTTAAGCGTATACAGCAGAAAGTTGACGCTTAGCGGTCCGTCGGAGCGAGAAACCTGTGCTTATAGAAACATGTGATATCGCCATTGTCGGTGGTGGTAGCGCGGCTTTTGAGGCTGCGGTATCGGCGCGCCAGAACGGTGCTGAAAAAGTCGTGATGCTGGAAAAAGCGCCGGAGGAAGAGTTTGGCGGCAATGCCCGTTACTCCCATACCGGTTTTCGCTTTGTCTATTCCGGGCCGGACGATATCCGCGATATCGTGCCGGACTGGGATGCCGAGGAATTTGCCCGGTTTCATATTCCTGCCTATACCGAGGAAATTTTTAAAAGTGATCTCAACCGCGTCACCCAGGGCCGGATTGATCCGGCGCTGGCAGACTTTATGGTCAGCCAGTCAAACGCGGCGGTGCGCTGGATGTTTGAGTCGGGCATTGAGTTCGAGCCCGAGAAACGGCGCGAAATCGACGGCAAATTCTATTTCGAGCCTGGCATTATTGTGCACACGGTAGGTGGCGGGTTGGGTCAACTATTGCGTTGGCGCCAAATTGCTCTGCAGCTTGATGTTGACCTCCGCTATCGCTCACGCGTGACAAAGTTTATTGGCGATTTTCGCGGTATCGAGGGCGTTCAGGTTGCCTCTGATGACGAAGATTACGAACTAAGAGCCGGGGCAGTGATTGTTTGCGCTGGCGGGTTCCAGGCCAATGCTGAAATGCGCGCGCGCTATCTCGGAGCCAATGCCGATCTGATGAAAGTCCGGGGCTCCAAACATAACACCGGTGAAATTCTTCGCGCCTTGCTTGACCTTGGGGTGAAGCCCGCCGGTCACTGGCAGGGAGCGCACGCGACGCCAATCGATGCCTTTGCACCGGATGGTGGCACGCCGTTGCGGCAGGACGGTCACAGCAATACCTGCAATCGCTACGACTATACGCAGGGTATCACTGTCAATAATCTCGCTGAGCGGTTTTATGATGAGGGTGAAAATAATCACTCCTATACCTACGCCAAGACCGGACGTGCGGTGTTGGCCCAGCCCGGTGGCCTGGCGCATCAGATTTATGATCAAAAGGGCATTAACCTGTTCCGGCTCGGTGCCGAATACACCGATGTTTATGAAGAAGCGGATACGATTGCCGAACTGGCGACAAAAATTGGCATCGAACCTGCCGCGCTTGAAGCGACAATCGATGAGTTTAACGCGGCCGTGCAGACGGATGTTCCATTTAACCCGGGGATGCTGGATGGCCGTGCAGCGACGGGGCTCGCCGTTCCTAAATCGAACTGGGCAAACCCTATCGATGAGCCACCCTTCCGGGCTTATACGGTAACTGGTGGCGTGACCTTCTCGTTTGGCGGCGTGCGCATTAATACGAGCTGTGAAGTTTTGGATATTACCGAACAGCCGATACCGGGACTCTATGCCTCAGGTGACATTGTCGGGCTGTTTTTCCATAACTACCCTTCCTGTACCGGTCAGACCCGAAATGCTGTCTTTAGTCGTGAAGCTGGCAAGAATGCCGCGCACCGCGCAAACGCATGATTTTATTTTAAGGAAAACCGATGACTGAACTGAAACTCGCCACCGAGAAAATGAAAGCCGAAAAGAAAGACGGTATCGGGTGGATGACCTTTAACAATCCAGCGCGCCGTAATGCCATTGGCTATGCGATGCGTGAGGCGATCCTTGAGATCATTGATGATTTCGAGAATGATCCCGACGTGCGGGTGATTGTTATGCAGGGCGCTGAAGACAAGGCCTTTGTTTCGGGTTCGGATATTTCGGAATTTGCTGAAAAGCGCGCGACACCGGGACAGCGGGAAATCTACGATGCGCTGTCGGCGCGGGTGAACGAAGCGTTCAGTAATATCCAGAAACCATTGATCGCGATGATCCGGGGGTTTTGCATGGGGGCCGGTGTCGGCACCGCGTTACATGCCGATATCCGGGTGGCGGCTGAAGGCTCACAGTTTGGCGTGCCGGCCGCGAAGCTCGCCTTGGGATATCCCTTCAAGAACATGAAAAAGATTATCGATCTGGTGGGGCCGGCAAAAACCAAGGAGATCGTTTACACCGGTCGTCGCTATTCCGGTGAGGAAGCGCTGGCGATGGGGTTGATCAATCAACTGGTGCCGGCGGACAAGCTGGAAGAGGTGGTTCAAGAACTGGCCTCGACGATTGCCGCAAACGCACCGCTGACCATTCTGGCAACCAAGGTAATTGTTGCCGAAGCGGCAAAAGACCCTGACGACCGCGACATCGCGTTGTGCGATCAACTGGTTGAGAACTGCATGCTCAGTGAAGATTACAAAGAAGGTCGTACTGCCTTTATGGAAAAACGCCCGCCGGAATTCAAAGGCAAGTAAGAGCCCTTTTTCCATGCGCCGTCTTCTCGGTTATCTGCTGGTTATAGGGCTGCCAGTTCTTGGTGCTGCCTATATGGCGGAGGTTTATCTGTGGTATCTGGGCAGCAAAGCGTTAGAAGTCATCGCGCAAAAGAGTGGCCATGGATACGATCCGCGCAGCAAGCTCGAGGTGGTGGCTGATCTTCGTAAGGCAGGGAAGAAGGCTGCCCTCTATGTGCCGCCCGAAACATTGTTTCGCGGGCAGGGTCACGAGCGGAAATCAGCCCTCAAAGGGAAGGACGGCAAAGAGCTGCTGTCGCTTGGCGGTACGTCGGACGTGATCAACGTTGTCTGCAATGAAGGTGGGGCGTTTTTTCGCTATCCCGCAGATCGCCATGGTTTCAATAATCCAGACAAGGTCTGGGACGGTGAGTCGGCTGATCTTTTGACGCTCGGTGATTCTTTTACCCTTGGTAATTGCGTGCCGAAGGGCAAGAGCATGGTCGATCTGTTGCGGACCCGAACCGGCAAACTGCTCAATCTCGGCGGCGGCGGCAACGGGCCCCTCTTTATGCTTGCCGGGTTGCGCGAATATGGTGCCCGCTTTAAGCCAAAAACCGTCCTCTCGTTTTTTCTATAACAACGATATCGAGAATTTGCGGAATGAACGCCGCAATTCAATATTGCAGCGATATCTCGCAGACGATCAATTTTCACAATCGCTCAGCAACCGACAGGCTGAAATTGACGAAGCCTTGTCAGGGCTCGTTGCGGCGCTTAGCGAGAAAACCAACTGGCGGGAAAGTACAATCTTCCGAATTTTACGGTTACAAAATTTGCGCTATCGGATTGCCCCCCCTGCGCCGGCGCAGGGTCAAAAGGGCGGTGACCTGATTGCTGAATATGGCAGGGTTTTGGCCAAGGCGCGTACCACCGTTTCAGCTTGGGGCGGCAGGTTGGTGTTTGTTTATCTGCCCCATCCGCCGCGGTTCTTTGTACCCGAAGCGCCGTCAGTTAAGGCGGCGTCAGAGCGCAAAAAAGAGATGCTCACCCTGGCTAAAAAAACCGGTATCGCGACAATCGATCTCGAACCGGCTTTTGATGCCTATGTCAGGCCCGGCGATCTAGCCTATGCAGCCAGCACGCATTACAGCTAGGCGGGTTACAGACTGGCAGCCGACACCATTGCCAAAGCGTTAAGTCAAAAAAACGCCCTAAAATTGCAATTGCCGCTTGTGCGGCATTGCACCGGCCCTCTCCCCCACTCGGCCAACTTAAGGATACTGGCGATGGGTGGCCGAGTGGGGGGGAGAGGGCAGGCTTCGTTAACTACGAATATTTCTAACTATCGTAGCCAGGGTTGATCCGGTCGAGCATTTTTTTCATCGAGTCCCAGCCGCTTGGTCGTTCCTTAGTGACGGCCCGGTTACGGGCAAATTGCTGCTGCGTGTGCTGTAGCAGGTTCTCGGAAATTTCGATGACTTTGCCGCCAGCCTGCATGATGGCGAGCTGGGTTTTGCACGCTTTCTCCATGGCAAACATTTCCTTGAATGTTTGGCCGATGGTGGGACCACAGACCAGCAGCCCGTGATTGCGCAAGACGAGATAATCCTTGTCGCCGAGGTCCTGCACCAGCCGCTCGCGTTCATCGAGATCATCGGCGACCCCTTCAAAGTCATGATAGGCGACCGTGTTGTAGTAGCGCGTCGCTTTCTGGAACCAGGGCTGCAGTCCTTCTTCCATCGTGGCGATGGCCATGCCGGCGACGGTATGGGTATGCATGACGCATTTAGTGTCATGGCGCGCTGCGTGAATTGCGGAATGGATCACAAACCCGGCAGGGTTAATCACATGCTCGGTGTCCTGTACGATATTGCCGTCGAGATCGACTTTTACCAGGCTCGATGCGGTGATCTCGCTGAAATGCATACCATAGGGATTTAGCAGAAAATGCTCCTCTGCCCCTGGTGCACGGGCGGAGATATGGGTCGCGAACAGATCGTCCATATCATAATGCGAAACCAGCCGGTAACAGGCGGCAAGATCGACCCGCATTTCCCATTCCTCCGCGCTCATTTCGCTGGTGGCGGTTTCTAACTTTCTGATGACCGGGCTTGCGCACATAACAGCCTCCCTGAATTTCTATGTTTCCCTGCGGCCGCCATTATCGGACCGCTTTTGCTATTCAGGCAAGGGGGGTAGGGCGCGTTTAATCCGTAATTGAAACCGGCATCAAGCTGTGTGACCATTGGGTAAATCTATCATGGAGGCTCCTATGGCCAATAAGTTCAAGCTTTGTAGTTTTAAAACATGCCCCTGGGTTCATCGCGCGGCGATTGTCTTGCAGGAAAAGAACATTGATTACGACATCGAATATATCGACCGTGATAACCGGCCTGACTGGTTTTTGGCGATCTCTCCCCATTCAAAAGTGCCGGTACTGATTGTCGATGACGACAGAGCCTTGTTTGAATCCAACGCGATTGCGGAATATCTTGATGAAGTCACCGAGCCGCGGCTGCATCCGGCTGACCCGCTGGACCGGGCCTATAACCGGGCGTGGAATGATTATGTGCCGATCTGCAGCAAGATCACCCATCTGACGGACGCAGCCGATGAAGCTGATCTTGAGAAAAGATGCGACGAAGTCCGGGTTATCTTTGGCAAGCTCGAAGGGGCGCTGGAAAAACGTGGCAATGACGGGCCTTATTTTAACGGGCCGGACTTCTCTCTGACCGATGCGTCCTACGCACCGGCCCTAATGCGCTTCACGTTCTTTGACCGTATTCATCCGTTGGGATTGATAAAGGACTATCCACTGGTTGAAGCATGGCGCAATGCGTTGATGGCACGCCCATCCGTTTCAGCTGCTGTGGTGCCGGACTTCGAGGATTACTGGTGCGACATTCTGCGCGGCAAGGGCCTGTGGACAGCAAAGTTTCTTCCTGTCGCCGCCGCTGCTGAATAGTTACCGCGCCAGTTTTTAGCCTTTCCAGAGGTCGCGGAACTGGATGGCGATGATATCGTCATAGGCCACCGGTCCGCCGTCGAGCAGTCCGGCATTGCTGGCAAACGCATTCATGCCATCAACCAGATCGGTGCTGATACTGGCGTCGTAATAAGGCTGGTCGCGTTCGATCAGCATTTTAATTAACGCGGTTTCCTTTTCGGGGAACAACCCTTCGGCGACTTTGGTGGCGAGCGAGGCGTCTGCTTTCAGAGCATTCAATGTTTTGACAATCGCCCGCACGGCACCGGCGGCGACCTCGGGTTCCTCATCGACGAGCTTCTGCGATGTGACCAAGGCAGGCTGGGTAAAGTTGAACGCGGCCGGTGGGCCGTCACCGCGTCGTACATCGATAATGCATTTGGCTATACCGCTAGTGACCGCGACCTCGGCCCCCATGCCATTGGCCCAGAATCCGTCAATCTCACCATCAATCAGTGCCTGTGCGGCAACCACGCCGAATGATTTGCCTTCGGGAATACCACCCGGTGGCAGGCCGATGGTGATGTTTTCGGCCTCGGCATCGATCCCGGCGGCGATCAGCAGCTGACGAAATCCGACATCAACACCGGGGGCGGCGCCAATTCTCAATCCCTTGAGCCCGTTGACATCGCCCTTCTGAACATCAATGTCGTTGCGGAGAACCAGAAACCAGTACATGCCCTGCGACAGGGCACACAGCACTTTCGATCCTTCCCAGCGCGGAAAGGCCCAGAGCGGGGCATGGGCAGAGCCGGCGACAAAATCACACCTACCATCGCGTAACGCCGCAAATGACTCTGGCACCGGGAAGATCAGCTCAATCACGGCATCGATTCCCTCTTCCTTGAAGTAACCCAGCTCGACTGCGGCGATGGCCGGGAAGTAGGAATTGGAAACAAGATCGGGCAGGGCAACTTTATAGGTCATTAAAAACTCCGGAGCGTATAGCGTTGAATTCGTTTTGTGGCGCGCAGTCTACAGAGAGTAGGGCCGGGACACAAAGGGCGGCGAAGCAACACGAACGGACCTCACAAAACCGTTATGACGCGCTTATTGCGCTTCGTGGCTGGGTGCCCCATTTTCTAGAAGAAATTCGGATAATCACCGACATCAGGAGTTAAAAATGGGCAAAAACATAATAAAAGCAGGCTTTCTCGCAGTTTTGATCCTGTCAGCCGGCGCTGTTCAAGCCGCAGACACGATGAAAAAGGGGCTGGAGACAGCAATTTTCGCTGGCGGTTGCTTCTGGTGCGTTGAAAAAGATTTCGATCATGTCAAAGGCGTCGTTGAAACGACATCAGGTTACACCGGGGGTATCATCCTCAACCCGACCTATCGGCAGGTCACGGCGGGTCGCAGTGGCCATTATGAAGCGGTGGAGATCAAGTACGATCCCAAAGTTGTGACCTACAAACAGCTGGTTGAAGTGTTCTGGCGTACGGTGGACCCGACCGATGGCGGCGGACAGTTCTGCGATCGTGGACAAAGCTATGCGCCGGCCATATTTGCCAAATCGCCAGAGCAGCAAAAGATTGCCGAGATGTCGCTGGCCGCTCTCAAGAAATCAGGTGTCCTCAAACGGCCGATCAGAACGCCTATTCTGAAAGCGGCAAAGTTCTATCCCGCCGAGGGCTATCATCAGAATTATTATAAAAAGAACCCGATCCGCTATGGCTTCTATCGTCAGTCCTGCGGTCGTGACGCCCGGGTCAAGGAAGTCTGGGGCAAACAGGCCTATCAGGGAGTTGATAAGAAATAGGATTGCGGGCTTTGCTGCTGACCCAATATTGTCACCGCTATTCAACTTTGTAATTTGCTATTAGGCTTCCCTTTATGAAACGCGGCCGTTTATACCGCGCGAATTAAGGGGGAGGAACCAATGCTGTTTATTACCAATCGTGAGCCCAAGGGCTCGATCAAGGCGACCGCAAAGGCCAAGCCGTTCCAGTTTGATCTCGATAAGAACGCGCCAGCGAACACTGTATTTTATTGCGAGCGCAAAGGCGAACGGAAATATAGCGAGATCGGCTCCGCCAGCTTTATGAAACGGTTAAAGGACTCGCCGTCAAAACAGATTCTGCTCTATATCCATGGATTTTCGAATCGGCCGGAGGATCATATTTTTCCGCGGGTCGAGGCCTTGCAATCGATGTTTGATGCGCGCGAGGAAAATCTGGTGGAGGTCGTGCCGCTGATCTGGCCGTGTGACAACGACTTTGGCATCATCAAGGATTACTAGGACGATCAGAAAGCGGCTGACCAAAGCGCCTTTTCCTTTGCCCGGGTGCTGCAGCGCTTTATGGACTGGCGGACGCAGGAACCCGCCCAGGACCCCTGTCTCAAACGGATTAACGTTCTCGCCCATTCGATGGGCAACCGGGTGCTGCGGGAAACCATGAACAAGTGGGACAAGTATGATCTCGCCAGCGGGGCACCGCTGCTGTTCCGCAACACGTTTATGGTCGCGGCGTATATCGTTAATGAAGCGCTGGAAGAAGACGGCACGGGCAGGCTGGTCACCCACGCCTCGCGCAATGTCTCGGTTTATTTTGCCTCAGATGATCTTGCCTCGCGGTCGAGCAAAATCTCGAATCTTAAAAACAAGGTCGCCTCGCCGCGGCTGGGCCATACCGGGCCCGAGGATATGCGCGCCGTGCCGACCAACGTCTATGCCATCGATTGCGATAATTTTAACAACCGCTATGACACGCCCAAGGGCCACAGCTATTTCCTGCAGGACAATAACGGCAAACCCGGCAAGGTGTTTGATCACATGTTCAATTCGATCAAAACCGGCCGTGTCGAGGTCGAAGACGTCCGTAACCGGCGGCATATCTTGACGGAGTAGATTGCGGCGGGGTTACGTCCCGCTGAACAGATCAAGGGTTTGGCCCAGGTCCTGTGCAGCGGCTTGTTGTATGGCAAAGTTGGCCAGCGCGAGATCGCAGATCGCCATGCCCTGGATGATCGCGTAGATACGTTCGGTGTCTGTCTGACGACCGGGGCGCTGTCCGCTGACAACTTGTCCGATATGGGCATCGACTCGACGAGCAACCTTTTCGCGGGTCATCTGTCCGTGGTTGAGCCATTGCGCCATATCGCCGGTCATGGTCGCGTAGTCAAACTCATCAACAATGAACCGGTCGGTTTCCTCCAGCACCCCGATCGCGACCTCCCCGGTTTCCCCCATCGAGCATAAAAAACTTCCCGGTGACAGCATGCCAGGTTGAATAACCGGCCTGTCGGCGAGTGTTAGGGTGATGATGATATCCGCGCCGTCTATGGCCAGAGCCGGGTCATCAACAGCTGTCATTCTGGTGGAGATTGTGCTGGCTCGTTCCTGGCAAAATTTTTGGGCGTTCTCAAAGTGGCGGGCGACAACACGAACCTCATCGAGATCAAAACTATCCGTTAAGGCGGGAAACAGCAGGCGCGCGATATTTCCGGCGCCGATCAGCGCAACGATCCTGGAGTCCTGTCGCGCGAGAAACTTGGCGGCGACGACGGCGGTCAGGGCGGTCCGAAAGCGATGCAGCCAGGTCTCATGGACCAGCCCAATCGGGCTGGCCGTGCGGTCATCATAGACCCAGAGCATGTGACACGCCTTAACATCACCATCGGCACTGGCCGGCGGGTCGCTGATTAATCGAATGCCGGTGACCTGCTCGTTATGAAGTGTCGCGCCTTTGACCCGATAGCGGGCACCGCTTTGATCGCCGGTGCCGGTTGTGAGCATTGCCGGGCGTGAGAGCGTGTGACTTTCGACGAGACCATAATCGCACCAGGTCTGTTCAATGATCCCCAGCGCCGTTGGCACGTCCAGCAATTGCTGCAGGTCGCCCTCGCGCAGGACACGTATGGTCGGGCTTTCTTCTGAGGCGCTATCCGGCATATCGCGACATTCCTGAAGGATGTAGTCGTGTAAGAGCCTGCCTTTAGGACGACCGGTTGGCAAGATATTGGGAATTGGCGCACCCGAGAGGATTCGAACCTCTGACCTCTGCCTTCGGAGTTTATGCCCCGCCTGGTGTTTCCCTTGCCGCCTTCGAGGGGCGTAGGCGGCTTTTCAAAGAGCCCCCGCCAGCACGGAAACACTCTCGGGGACACACAACATGAGAATGTCTCGATAAAACCGTCAATTTCTCTATTTGAAAGTGAAACTGCTCACTTTGGATTGCCACCGCGGTAGTGCTTGACGCCTTGATATTACGGCTCAGTACAAGCTATCGATAAAAGCTGAGTTCGGAGACCATAAGATCAGCGGCAAAAGCCCGTCCGATAGCGACAAGGCCGATACGCCTCAGCCGAGTGATGTCCAGCGGCGCCTCCAGCCGGTAGGGCACAAAAGCTGAAAATGGAAGGTAGATTGTCTCCCAATTTGGTCCAACGGTGAAATGAGCCCTGTAGGATTGCCAGGGACGAATATTGTCTGGGGTGCGAAAGTGAACCGAATATCGCTCGCCATTGCCTCGTACAACCAGACGCAGCCCCGCGTAGTCCGATGCATCCAGATTTTCACCCGATAGCGCCAAGTCAAGAGCTGCCTGGATGAAGCCGCCGTTATTTTCTAGGCGAACATCGCCGGAAAGGCGCAAGCATGGGCGGCTATCTATGGTGTCATGGCCGACGGTGGCTTCTGACACACCACCCATCACCTGGTCACTGACCCCTCGCCAACGGGTGCCTAGCTTCGAGAGAAGACCCGGATTTGAGAAATCATCAATCAGCATGTCGCTCACCTGCGCATCGACAGCGCCTAGCGGCAAGGCAAATAGGCCGAATAGTCCAGAACCTATGAGAAGTTTTATATACAGCCGTCTCGTCGGGTCCGCCTGTGCGCTACTCATTTGTGTTTTCTCTGTGCCCTCAGCCTCTGCTTTAAGCGCCAGGATTTCTAAGGAGTTGTTCTCTAGTAATCATAATACACCATTCTATTTTTCCGATCGGGGAGCCTTACGTGACATCGCGTTCTCGTTCTTTTAGCTGTTGAGCGGCTAAAGCATAGCCGCCGCCAGCACCGTCGATGAAATGCATATGATCGGATGAAAGAATAGAGGGTGCTACGCAAGTCATGAGGGCCTCACCTTGGACATGCAATCCATATTGAATAAGACCTTCTTTTCCTGCTTCCTCTAGTTTCTCACTCAACTTCGAAATTACCGCGTCGGAACAGTCCACTGTCATAAACAGGCCATCATCGAACTTACGAAAGTCGGTATTTTCGTATATTTCGCGCCGGTAGCGATCTGGGTCGAACCCGCCAACTCTTAATTTCAGCTTGAAGACGAGCCACGCCAAAGCGGTGCCAAATAAGGCACGTAGCCACCGAGTAACTCGGCCTGCTCCCTTGCAGGCGACGAGTGACTGAAGCGATAAACTGTGGGCGGGCCATCCTACCTCGGGACCACTTTCTCCGACTGGGTTTTGGCATCCTGTTTCTTCAAGCAGCTTTAATACATCACGTGCAACTTCTGAAAATTGTGCTGCCGACGCACCTTGCGCTTGCTTCACGATCAACGAAACGATGTTTCCATGCTTGGGAAAAATGGGGCCCCATTGGCACGAAAGTCCGGAAAGGTAGGGCTCCTCATCGGCCTTACTTGGCTCGATACCGATTTCGCCTCTTTTGAGACGCTCCTCTGCCCAATCAAAACCTCCACCTGTGAACATGGCAAAATGGGCATTATCTGACGCTTTCCAAAAGGCCACGCGGACGTCGAAACCGGCAGACCGCACCTCTGTCACGGGCAAAATTCCGACGCGCAGATCGAGACCCAAATCACGTTTGGCCCACATCGCAACGCGGGCGAGAGCATTGCGGCAAGTCCTTTTTGTTCAGCAGGAATTGCGAATGTCGCACCATCTCCACCGAATGCGAACATTGTAAGATCTCCGCCTAGCGCATTGGCTACCGCACTTATAACGCCAGCATCGGCCATGTTAACTGCCTTGTAATGGCCGGATTGAATTGCGCCGGTGTAGTCCACCACGTCTGCAACGCCTAAGTACCAATCGCCCGGCATGGCAGCAAATCCTGTCGTTTCGGCAAGTTGTGCAAAATTATCGAGAATAGGTACGGTTTGGATCCAAGCCTTAGTCACTAGATGATAGTCTCCTATGTGTTCAATCTGTCTTGGGGAAGCCTAAATTGATATGATTCACTGGATTGGAATTGTGTCTTAAAATGGGAAAAGGGAATAAATGATAGGGCATGGAGACACTGGCGTTACTTCACTGCTCAAAGAAATGAGCGTTGATATAAGCGAACCGTCTCGGCCGGACATGCCGATCATATTTGTAAGCGACGAGTTTGCGAAACAAACTGGTTATGGGCCATCAGATACAATCGGTCACAAATGCAGATTTATGCAAGGCCCTGACACTGACCCTGCGGCAGGGGATGCGATTCGACGAGCGATTGCTGAAGAAAGAGAAATCACCGTCGATTTTCTCAATTATACGAAAGACGGAACCCCCTTTTTGGAAACGATTGAGGATCAGGCCACTTAGGAATTATGCCAGAAAACTTCTCTATTTCGTTGGCGCGCAAAGTGTTACTGAGGAAGACGATGTCCAACCTGTACCTCACAAGTAAATCTAATTCAGGAATCGCAATGGGTGTCGCTGTTCAGCTCCTGGAGTCTAGCGCGTCCGATCGACCCTTATTCATCATTGCTTACGCTTAGTTGCCGCCTTCAAATAGGCGATTATGTTTTCCCTGTCTTTGTCTTTTTTGAGCCCGGCAAACGACATGCGAGTCCCTTTCACAAAAGACCTCGGTTTTATGAGAAAGGCATCCAGCGTTTTCTCATTCCATACAATACCTGAATTTTTCAATGCTTTTGAGTACCTGAACTTCTCAACTGAGCCAGCTTTGCGACCGAATAATTCGACAAGATGAGGGCCTATCCTGTTCTTTTCTTTATTAACAACATGACAGGCCTTGCATTTGTTGAAGAGGCGTTTGCCTTTTGCGACATCACCTGCGGAAAGGGCTGACGTAGATAATAATATTACGGCGCATAGCGTCGAGGTAAGGTACGATAAACGATACATTGTACATGTCCTGGTTTACTGTTCGAACGTTTTTCTGAGTCCGCTAGTAAGGAATGACCTTTCCATCCCAAGCGAAACACTTGCCGGTGTCGGTCTGTTGCAACTTGTCAACCACCGACAACAATGCACTGGCGGACTTTTCAGGCGTGAATAACTTTTCGGGCTTCACATTGCCCTGGAAGGGCTTCGAGAGAGCGGTGTCAACCGTTCCCGGATGTAATCCAACACAGATGGCACTCGGATTTGATCTCGAAAGTTCAATTGAGAGGGTCTTTAGCATCATGTTTAGTGCTGCCTTCGACGCGCGGTAGGCGTACCATCCACCCAGCCTGTTGTCCTCTATACTACCAACCCGCGCCGATAGGCAGGCGAAGACAGCTTTACTGTCTTTCTTCAAGAGCGGAAGGAAATGCTTCGCCACTAACGCCGGGCCCACCATATTAATACGTAGTACTTTCTCGAGGGTATAGGCATCCAGGCTGCGCCAAGACTTTTCCGGCTGCAATAAACCATTTTCATGCAAAAGCCCAGTTGTGACAAAAACTGCGCTGAGCGTCCCTAACCTACTTTTCGTAAAAGTGGCTGCCTCTATTATTGACGTTTCATTTTCGAGTTCGAGCTCTGAACTAAGCCAATCCGCTTCCGAAGCAGCGCTGAACCTGCGGGAGAAAGCGATGAGGTTGGGGTTCGCAGGGTCGACGGAGAGAGTGTGGAGGAATGCACTTCCTATACCGCCGGAGGCGCCGATGACCGCAACGTTGCAAGGCATATCAAACGAAGATAGTTTACCACTATTAACTCTGCTGTCTGCTAATCTCATAATTACAAGGGCGTGTTCCGCAGAACCTTAATGTTTGTAAGGGGGGTTTGGTAACAGAGCCGCCCATTAACTGGTTTTATCGCTTTGCGTCGATTTTCTAGCCGAATGGAATGTCAAACCAGTTAAGGCGACGCCCAAGGCCACAGCCAGATGGCCCGCGACCAATTCGCCCCAATAAGTATACGAGCCAATGGCGACACAGAACACTGTAGTCCACATCAGTGAAAGAAAAACCATTGCCTGAAAGCGTTGCGGTTTAGGAAGGCTTTGCAGAGGGTTCTTACTTTCATCCATTACGACTGAATATTGTTCGCGCATTTAAAACTCCTTTTTGAGTGCTATTGATGTCGATATAAGTGATACGGGATATGCGCTGAAATAGATCAATCGCCTAGAGCTAAAACTGCCCAATGGCGCGTGGTTGAAATTCATAGTCCCTTTGGGCGAATTGCGCCGTGGCCGTTGCAAAGAGCCAGAATTTTCAAAATCTGGCTGCTCGACTGTCTACCCCGTGGGTAGATCCAAATGAGGTTTGGAGGCGTATAAAGGATATAAAAAAACTCAGGTTTCGGTTACGATGGAAAAGATCCAACATATCGCAGTTGTCGTGCCAGACATCGAAGCAGCCCTCTCGTGGTAC
The DNA here is from genome assembly GCA_938048165.1 of uncultured Alphaproteobacteria bacterium. GTDB lineage: Bacteria > Pseudomonadota > Alphaproteobacteria > MPNO01 > UBA2964 > UBA2964. The sequence continues at coordinate 18,836 of CALIBP010000194.1, forward strand.
CAATCTGAGTTTGACGTGGCAGTAAACTATGCCGATCAAAGTTGGGCACTCCTGCAATTCGATAACGTCTCGCTGGCTCTTGTCGCGCCCGGAGAGCACCCTCCACATATCGCGGTCGAGCGTGAAAACGCCGAATCTTATGGAACGCTTAAGCGCCATAGAGATGGAACGGCATCGGCCTACATCGAGGATCCTTGGGGAAATACCATAGAAATTATGAAAGCAAACCCGGAGGGCGCACGAGAGTGACTGACAATCAGAGAATAACGGTGTTCTATGATGGTGCGTGCCCGTTGTGCGACCGGGAAATATCTTTTTACAGGCGTCAAAAAGGAGCAGACGGTATCGCCTGGCTCGATGTCAGTCTCTCAAAAGCAAATCACGTCGCACCTTATCTACCCAAAGAATTAGCCCTTAAGAAATTTCATGTTCAGGAAAAAGACGGCCGGGTTATTTCGGGGGCAGAGGCATTCGCCTCTCTTTGGACTGCCCTACCCGCCTTTCGATTCATCGGTCGTGTTGCCCGGACCCAACCCCTGCTCTGGATTTTAGAGAAGTTATATAGGCAATTTCTTAAGATCAGACCTCGATTGCAGTCATTGATTAAAGACCGCCAGGCTGAAGAGGCAAACTCCCTCCCCCCTTGGCTCATACGCGATTTACGCTCCGACCATGCCGGAGAGACCGGCGCCGTGGCGATTTATCGGGGCATTCTAGCGGTAACAAAGAATGCCGAAGTACGGTCTTTCGCTGCATCCCACTTGAAGACTGAACGGCAACATCTTGCGCTGATAGAAATCGTTTTGCCGCCTCAGGAGAAAAGTACGCTACTCCCGTTGTGGAGAGCAGCAGGGTTTTTGACAGGGGCGTTACCAGCGATGTTCGGTAATGCAGCGGTCTATCGCACCATCGATGCGGTCGAGACCTTTGTGGACGATCATTACGCCATACAGATCAAACGTCTGTCTGAAGACGAGCGGTTCAGTGAAATCCGCTGTCTATTGAAACGCTGCCGAACAGACGAAATTCGCCACCGAGACGATGCCCAAAATAGGCTCAATAACACGTCGGGGGTTTTTTCTGGCATATGGTGCTGGCTCGTGGACGCTGGCTCCGCATTCGCAGTAATGATGGCGCGCCGTCTTTGAACTATTATCGCTGCGGTCACTTTTTACTCTAAATCCGACATGACATGGGGAAGGGCCCACGGTTTCAGAGGGGTTCACATAGATTATGCGTGCCCAGCCTCAGCGCCACGATGTTCCGCATTCGCCAATGCATCGAGCGAAATACTGAGAAGCTCCTTTGCAATTCCCTCGGTTAATTGAGAAGGAGCATGAATCATTCTTGCCCGAATAGCCGTGGCCATAACTAGGGCCTGCAGGACGTCGCCGTTGCTCATTTCTCCCGCAACATCAAAGTCTCTGTCGATCGCCCGCAACAAAGTGGAGACAAGCTGCCCCACTCTGACCGGATCGACTGTATCGTTATGTAACGGGAACTCGATATCTAACACGTCGCCGGTCCGCGTTGTCGCTGTATAGGGCAGCTTCTTCAAAGAGACCTCCTGCTTAAAGTTTCGCAATGGTTAGCCCCTCGTCCTTCCCTCACTTTTGCATCACGCAAACGTGCCTATGAGAAGAGAGGCAATCACGGTCAGCGTAAGAGGCCAACGAAGACGTGGATACCAATTAGGCGCCTCCCCGTTTCGACTTGCCAATAAATCAACGAAGAGCACGAAGCCGAATGCGACGGCCAAAACGACAATGCCGACCGGTGGCGCGACGAGCAGGGCCACCCAGCCGATCAAGGCGGGTAGCACGCTTACCCCAAGACGTCGGAAGCTTGCGCCATCAGGGCCCTCCTCTCGCGACGGCGCAATCGATAAACCCCAATGAATGCCGCCTAAGAAGGAAAGAATGACAGCCCCATAGGCAATCAGCGCAAGAAATGCAGAGTATTTGAGCGGATCGGATAGGAATGGCCCCGAGATCGCAATCGTCACGAAGGGGATGGCCCCTGCGGCGCCAAGCCATTTCCCTGCATGTGGCACTCGACATGCCTTATCCGATACCACTCGTATGTGCCTCAGAGGGTTCATGACCATTCTTTTGCCGCGAGAAGCATGTAGTTGACGCTGTCATCATTGGAAAGACGCCAGCAGTTAGAAAATGGATTGAACGTCACGCCCCGGACTTCTTGGGTCTTAAGGCCATTGCGATCCAGCATGTCGCTAATCTCTCTCGGCCGAAGAAATCGCCGCCAATCGTGCGTGCCTTTTGGCAACCATCTCAAAATGTATTCGGCACCAACGATAGCCAGGACGAGAGCCCGAACTGTTCGGTTAAGCGTCGCCACGACCATAATGCCACCGGGCTTTACGAGAGCAGAACAGTCCGCCAGAAGCTGTCCGGGATTGGCCACATGTTCGATGACTTCCGTGTTGATAACCACATCAAAGAGTTCGCCTGTTTCGCGGACATGCTCTGCGAGACAGTGACGATAGTCGATTGGCAGCGCCTGCGCCGAAGCATGCAAGCGGGCCACGACCACGTTCCTAGCGGTGGCGTCAATGCCGACCACATGCGCCCCCTGCTCAGCTAGCGGTTCGCAAAGAAGCCCAGCGCCGCAACCCACATCCAGAATATTCAAACCGGCCAATGGGTACCTATCCGATAGTTTCAGGCCAAAATGTATAGAGATTGCATTCAAAATGTAGTCGCGCCGAACTGGATTGAACTTATGGATCGCGCGGAATCTACCGTTAGGGTTCCACCACTCTTCGGCGAGCGATGTGAACCTAGCTATCTCCGCCGGGTCAACGGTGTCTGACGCCATTACGTTTCCGTCTAACTGGTCTTTAGTCAGCATTGAAAAGCAAATGAGTTGGCCAAGACTGCAATGCTCGCTCTTTCTATTTAACCCTTTGGCGCCCTAACGAGGTATTTCTCGATAGTGCGCGTCACCTCGGTCGAGGTCGGTGATGTGGTCGTGGAAAACCAGGCGACAAGCTTTCCGTCCGGTGCGATCAGGTACTTGTGAAAATTCCAACGTGGTTTGGCGTTTGGTCCAAGCTTCCTTGCTGCCCACCGATAGAAAGGATGTGCATTTTCGCCTTTGACATGGACTTTATCGGCCATTGGGAAATCCACGTCGAAATTTACCTCGCAGAAGTTCTTAATCTCTGCCGCAGTCCCTGGCTCTTGATTACCAAAATCGTTTGACGGGACACCGAGAACCACGAGCCCGCGGTCGCGATAGCGCTTCCACACGGTTTGCAGACCGCCATACTGTTTAGTGAAGCCACAGCGCGAGGCGGTGTTAACCACCAATACCGTTTTTCCTTCGAACGAGGCAAGAGGCAAGGGAGAGCCCTCGATAGACGTAAAGGTAAAGGCGTGGGCGGACTTTATGTCATCTGAGATAACGGCAAACGACATAAACAACATCGGCAACATCGCTGACAGAATGAGTAGTCGCATCAGAGGAGGGTTCCTGTATAGTCGAGTCTACTAATTTTACGTGGTTCGACGCCGGTCCGATCACATCGAAGGCGATCCAACAGAGGACGGGTTGCGTATCTTTTATAATGTCGAGTTTTTGGTTTAGCCATTAAGGCACGCTTAGTTGAAAACTGTTAAGTCTCTTGTCGTGATCTTGGGCGACCAACTCTCGCCAATGATTTCGTCTCTCAACGCCGCTGACCCAGCTCAAGACGTGGTCCTGATGTCAGAAGTGGTCGACGAGGCTACCTATGTTCCTCACCATAAGAAAAAAATAGCCTTTCTCTTTTCGGCAATGCGCCATTTCGCGGAGGAGCTCAGAGAAGCCGGATGGTCCGTTAATTACTTTAAGTTCGATGATCCGAAGAACTCAGGATCGCTGGTCGGCGAAATCGAGCGTGCTGTGAAGAATCATGGTTGCGATCGCGTCCTTGTCACGGAACCAGGAGAATGGCGCCTGAGAAGAAATTTCGAGGAGCTGGCAAATCGACTGTCGGTCCCTGTGACCATTCTCGATGACGACCGATTTTTGTGTTCCCGCTCCGAATTTGCTGGATGGGCGCATGGCCGCAAACAGCTCCGTATGGAATATTTCTATCGCGACATGCGCCGCAAGACCGGGCTTCTTATGGATGGAGACAAACCGGAAGGCGGTAAATGGAATTTCGATGCGGAGAATAGAAAGCCTGCGGGAAAAGATCTCGACTTCGTCGGTCCAAAACGTTTTGAACCCGACGCTATTACCGAGGACGTCCTTGCCCTGGTATCAGACCGCTTTACCGATCATTTTGGCACGCTAGAGCCGTTTTGGTTCGCGGTCACGCGCCGGGAAGCCGAAGCAGCGCTCCAGCAATTCATCGACAGCGGACTACCCTCCTTCGGCGATTACCAGGACGCCATGCTGAAAGACGAGCAGTTCCTCTTTCATGCCGTCCTTTCGCTTTACATCAATGCAGGCTTGCTTGACCCGCTCACAGTTTGCCGGCTCATAGAAGAGGAATACCGCAAAGGGCGCGTGCCGTTGAATTCGGCAGAGGGTTTCATCCGGCAGATCATTGGATGGCGAGAATATGTGCGCGGTATTTACTGGCTAAAAATGCCGGACTATGTGGACCAAAACTTTTTTGGAAACTCAAAGCAACTGCCGGCCTTCTACTGGTCCGCTGACACTGACATGGCTTGCCTCCGGGCCTGCATAGAACAAACGCGAGATGAAGCCTACGCCCATCACATTCAGAGACTTATGGTCACGGGTAATTTTGCCATGCTCGCCGGTGTGGATCCCAAAGCTGTGCATGAATGGTATCTCGCTGTTTATGCCGACGCTTATGAATGGGTCGAACTGCCCAATACGCTTGGCATGAGTCAGTTTGCCGATGGTGGCTTGTTAAGCTCAAAGCCCTATGCAGCGAGCGGCAATTACATCAACAAGATGTCCGATTACTGTTCATCCTGCCGATACAAGGTTAAAGAAAAAGAAGGGCCCGAAGCTTGTCCGTTCAATTATCTCTATTGGGACTTTATGGCGAGGAATAGAGAACATCTGGGTGATAATCCGCGTTTGGGGCCTGTCTATCGCACTTGGGATCGGATGAGCGGGGAAAGAAAAAAGGCTGTGCGCGAAGACGCAGCTAGATTCCTAAGTCGCGAGGTCTAGCCGCGTCTAGCGCGTCGCGAAAGAATACGCTCAAAAAAATCTTTCTCGCCTCGATATCATCTTAGTGGAACTTGACATATTCGAAGTCTAGCGGGCGCCCGTCGATCCCACGACCGGGTGGAGCGATCCATCCAGCCATCTTTCCGGGCTCTGTGACAGGCTTCTGGAGCGAAATGACAAAGGCGCGGTCGTGCTCTGATGGCAGCCAGTCATCTTTGCCCTTTGTCCACTCGGCCGCAGTGATGAGGTCTCCATCAGGCGTTATCGTCGCACCAGAAAAAGAACCGACATATCGGTTAAAGCCGCGGTGCGGGAGAGCCAGCCGGCAATCGATCTTGTATTTCCGCAATATTTTATTCCAGCGATCGACGCCCAATTGACAGTCCGTTACATAATCATCCCTCAGGCGTTCGTTGACGGCGACCAGCGCATTGCAATCGATTTTCTTGATCTGATCATCGTCAAACATGGTGACCGAATATGTGTCATCGTTTAGATGATGATCGTCATCGATTTTGCTCTCCTCAAAACGTCCCTTGAGGCCCGCCGTGAAGTAGTTGGCCGCATTAGTTGATATCTCCTGACCAAAGAGATCAAGAGACACGCTGTAATGAAAATTGAGGTAACGCTGCAAGGTCGGCAGGTCAACTGCGCCCGCTGATCGAATGCGCTCCGGATCATCGGTCTTTAGGTCCTTCATGACCTGGCAGGTGCGGGTGACCACGCGCGCAACACCGGTCGTGCCGATGAACATATGGTGCCCCTCCTCCGTCAGCATGAACTGACAGGTCCGGGCTAACGGATCGAAGGCTGATTCTGCTAGGGAGGACAGTTGGAACTTACCATCCCGGTCGGTGAAGAACGTAAACATAAAGTAGGAAAGCCAGTCTGGCGTCTGTTCATTAAAAGCCCCGAGAATACGCGGCTTGTCCGGGTCACCCGAATGACGTTCCAGCAGCGCCTCCGCCTCCTCACGGCCATCGCGACCAAAATAAGCGTGTAGCAGGTAAACCATGGCCCACAAATGGCGGCCCTCCTCGCAGTTAACCTGGAATAGGTTTCGCAGGTCATAAAGAGAAGGACAGGTGAGACCGAGCATTCGTTGCTGTTCAACGGAGGCAGGCTCCGTATCGCCCTGCGTAACGATCAAGCGACGAAGCGAAGACCGATATTCCCCGGGCACTTCATTCCAGACCGCTTGCCCTTTGTGCTCACCGAAACCAATTGTCCGGCCTTCGACCGGTGGCGCGACAAATATACCCCAACGGTATTCCGGCATCTTCACATAATCGAAATGCGCCCAGCCCTCTGCCGCCACGTCAACTGCCGTTCTCAAATAAATATCGTGATTAAGGGCTCCTTCAGGACCCATATCCTTCCACCAATTAACGAATGTCGGTTGCCACGACTCCAAGGCCCTTTGGAGGCGACGGTCTTCAGCGAGATTGACGTTGTTGGGTATTCGAGCATTCAAATCGATGGACATGGGGTACTCCAAGTTGGTAACCCAACTTTTACGTAGCTCGAAAATACTTAGATCACTAAACATTGCAAATGAATCTAGTTTTGAGCGGTGTTTGGTGCATTATCGGGCCGGTGCAATCTCCTTCGCCAAGGTCTCATTTTGACATTTGGGCTTGCAAAGCCTTCACGGTCAACTTTGAGCAATAATACTGATCCAAAAGCCAATTAGACGCGTAACAAGCACATGGCAAACATGCTTCACTCCGATTCGATTCATTCAAAATTCTTGCTCGCTTCAAATCTTGCAGTGATCGGATTGACTGTAGCTCGCAGTGAAGTTATGAAGTGGCAACTTTCCATAGAGGAAAAAACTAAAGTGCCGCTTTCCGAAAACGATCTTCTTGAGCGAGTGGGCTCGACACAGGATCGCGATGCCTTTGCGAAGTTATTTGCGGCATTA
>CALIBP010000195.1 GCA_938048165.1 uncultured Alphaproteobacteria bacterium
TTTTACCAATAAAGACAAGGCCTGGACATTCGCCAAATGGCATCATCATTTTTGTGTCGCCGGATCAAGGTCCAGAATAAGCGGTAGATGATCGCAATCAACTAAAAACCGCTGAAGATCGTTGGGGGATAGTCCAATAGTCGCCGTGTTGATCAGCGGGTGATAATTCACCTGGGTGGCTTCGAGCATTTGTTTGTCCAGAACGACGGTCACACGCTCTTCTTCAGGTCCTGTATCGTTGATCGCGCCAAACGGCGTTACCGAACCCTGTGTTACTTCGAGTTTTTCCAGCAAAAGCTCGGGCTGACCAAAGGATAGTCGCCGGGACGGCAGTAAATCCGCCAGCGCCTTCATGTCCATACGCCGCCATTCCAGGCAAACCAGCAGAAAAAGCCGCCCACCTTTGGCCTTGAGAAACAGGCTCTTGCAATGAACACCCGGCAGTTCGCCGCGCAGCTCCTTTGCTTCCTCTACCGTAAAAACAGCGGGGTGTTTGTATTCTGTAAAAGCAATTTTAAGGGCATCAAATCGTGCCAGAAGCGTTTCTCGCGTGGCCAGCTGTCTTTTCGAATCGGTCATAGCCGGCACCCTATAGAAAAGGGCTTGTAATGATCAATATGGGCAGTGTATGCAAGCACTTGCAAAGCTGGCGCGGCTGATTATTATCGCGCCTCCGGATGCGGGCGTAGCTCAGGGGTAGAGCGCAACCTTGCCAAGGTTGATGTCGTGAGTTCGAATCTCATCGCCCGCTCCATTTTCCTGTAAAGACTGTTTTAATGGCTCGCGCCGCCGGGTTTTTGTGTCCGCAGTGATCGCTACGCAAACGCGGGCATGACTTCATCAGCAAAAGCACGCATCTGCGGTGGGCTCATCTGGACGCCGGCCAGTAAGATATATTCAACCCCGCCGTCGCGCAGCTTTTCCAGGTGATCGATAATTTCCTCGGGCGTACCGATCAGGGTTCCCTGCTCGGCTGCTTTTCGCAGATCGGGATCGGAGGTCATGCTGGTTTTGTAGCTGGCATCGCTTGATTTTGCCATCTGGTTCATGTGGTCGAGCGCTGCCATACGCCGATCAATTGCGATTTCGCGTTCTTTCTCATTGCAGATGATGTGCATACCGCGGGCAACAGCGACGTTCATCGGGTCAAATGATTTACCGGAAGCCTCAACCGCATCTCTGTAAATTGCAAACCGCTCGAGCGTAACGTCAAAGGTGGCGAACTGATCGAGCAGTAGCGAGTAGCCTTCGTCGGCGGCATAGCGCAGCGAGTCACGCCGTCCCGCTGCAAGCCACAAGGGTGGGTGAGGTTTCTGAACCGGCGGAGGCTCGACGACAATATCTTCGAAATTCCAGCGGTCACTGTGAAAGGAAAACCGCTCGTTTGACGACAGGGATTTTTTGATCAAATCCATCGATTCCTCGAACCGCTCCGACGATTCCTTGATTGGAATACAAAACCCTTCGAATTCGCGCGGTCGATATCCTTTCCCGACACCAAAATCAAAACGGCCATTGGAAAGAACATCGACGGTGGCGGCCTGCTCTGCGAGCAGAACCGGATTGTGCCAGGGGATAACGATGACGCCGGTGCCAAGCCGGATTGTTAAGGTCTTTGCTGCCAGATAGGTCAGCAGGTTCATCGACGCAGAAACCTGCGCTTCGCCGGTGAAATGATGTTCGACCAAAAAGATACTGTGATAGCCGAGGGCTTCGGCTTCGACGATGGCATCGATAAACGCGCCATAGGAATGGCTATCCTCAGTTTGATCAAGCAGCAGTCTTTCTGAATCTGCCTGTGACGCCGCGGCCGTCGCGGTGGCTCCACCAAATAAACCAAACTTCATTTTTCTTTTCTCCAAGCGCACCGACAATTCCGGCGGGCCGAAATTTATGTTCAACTACCATGACGCTGGATTTCATCGCGAGCAAGGGTGAGTATGCCGTTCCAGGCAGGAGAGTATGTAAATGACGATCAAGAATTTAGCAGCCGAAGATATTGGCTTCCCATCCTTCAAAGTGGACGCTGGAAAAGATGGCGATATATTTTCGTTTTCGAGTCACCAACGGGCACGGGATGCGCTGGAATTTGGTCTCGGGATCGACGATCCACATTTTAATATTTTTGTTTTGGGGGAAGCGCGCAGCGGGCGATTGAGTTCTACAGTTGAGTTCATTAAATCTTCTGCGAAGACCATGAAGACGGCGTCTGATTGGGTTTATCTGAATAACTTTCAGCGCACTGCTGAGCCAAAGCCTTATTCTTTACCTGCCGGTATTGGCTATGAATTCTCCAAAGCGCTTGCCGCCACAATAGACCAGCATACCGCCGCGATGCGCGACGCTTTTGGCGGCGACGAAATGAAACAGCAGGTGCAGGAAGCCGCTGCCGGTCGTACGTCGGATATTCAAAGTGAGGTCGACGCGCTGCGCAAGACCGCGCAGTCTCGTGGATTTGATATTATTCAAACTGAAGAAGGGATGTCGATTGCGCCAATCGATGGTGATGGAAAACCTATCCCGCCCGCTGAAATGTCTGCTGAACAGCAACAGGCCGCCCAACAGTATGGTCCCGAGCTTGCCCAGGCATTGACCGGCATAATGGCAAAGGCGGCAGAGAACCAGGTGGCATTACAACAGGCAATCGATGTGATGGCCCGGGACATGCTTGACCAGGTTTGCGCCCCCATTCTGGATAAGCTCGCCGAACAGTTTGGCAGCTATCCGGGGCTGGCTGGCTGGTTGGTTGAACTGCGCGCTGACATCATCGAGAACTACCGGGCTTTTCTTGCCGAAAAACCATCAGAGATTCCAGCTGAATTGCGGCCTGACGCACGCTATGCCGTCAATCTTTTATCTGACAACCGCTCAACAACTGGCGCTCCCGTCATCGTTGAACCGAATCCGACCTATCAGAATCTATTCGGGCATTTGCAGTACCATCAAAGTAATCAGGGTTACGCAACGGATTTCACCATGATTCAGTCCGGTGCCCTGCATCGGGCAAATGGCGGTGTGCTGGTCTTGCGGGCAGACACGATTGCAGAAGACCCGACCGTATGGGGATATCTGAAAGCGGCCCTCCGCGATGGTGAGATCAGAATTGAGGAACCGCACCGAGCCAACAGCCTGTCGGTGGCCGGAGCCGTTCGTCCGGCGGCTGTCCCCCTTTCCTTGAAGGTTGTGATGATTGCGGCGCCAAACTGGTATTATACGTTTTTCGCTTCTGATCCTGAGTTTCGGACCTATTTCAAGATCAAGGCGGACATCGATGCGGATATGGAGACAAACGAGGAGAACATCCCAGAGTATTCCGCGTTAATTCGGGAGTTTGCGATAAAGACTGGTGCAAAGGGCATTGATAATGATGCTATCGGTGTGCTTCTCGGGCTTGCGTCTCGCTGGGCGTCAAACCGACGGCGGCTGTCATCGCAATTTGAACGCATCGACGATGTGATTGTTGAAGCGCATCAGGCGTCTGGTGGAAAGAGCGCAAAGATCACGCGGGACGATGTCATTCAAGCGCTGGCGAACCACCAAAATCGGGTGTCGCGGATACCGAGCCGGATGCTCGAGTCGATAGCTGAAGAAACGGTGTTGATTGCGACAACCGGTACAGCGGTCGGACAGGTAAATGCCCTGACGGTTCGCGATATGGGTGACACCAGCTTTGGCATGCCGAGCCGTGTCACGGCGCGCGCTTCGGTCGGGCGCCACGGCGTGGTGAATATTGAGCGTGATGTCGCGCTCGGCGGCCCCATCCAGCAAAAGGGTGTCATGGTGTTGCAGGGCTTTATCGCGGGCATGTTTGCCCGAAGTTTCCCTTTATCGTTCAACTGTTCCGTGACGTTTGAACAAAGCTATGGAGGTGTTGAGGGCGATAGTGCATCGCTCGCTGAACTTATGGCAATCCTCTCCGATCTGTCGGGTGTTCCGCTACGCCAGGATCTTGCTATCACGGGGTCGGTAAACCAGCGGGGCGACGCCCAGGCGATTGGTGGCGCCAATCAGAAGATCGCCGGATTCTTCAAAACCTGTCTAAGTCAGGGTGCGCTCACCGGATCACAGGGTGTAATCATTCCGGTTGCTAATGAACGCAATGTTGTTCTGATGCCGGAAATTTCCGATGCCGTCGCAGCGGGCAAGTTTCATATCCACAGTGTGACGAACGCGGATGATGCCATCGAACTATTTACCGGCCAGCCGGCGGACAAAGTCTATGAGCTGGTGAAAGCGCAGCTCGAGGCATTTGATAAGGCGCTGACGGAACGGGCCTGATTGATA
>CALIBP010000196.1 GCA_938048165.1 uncultured Alphaproteobacteria bacterium
GCCCATTTGCTGATTGGCTTCATCATGCCAATCGCATCCATATTCTGATGGCTTTCCTTATGGAGACGTCGCGTCGAGCCCTGTCCGATGATCGCGACAACTGGCGAACGGTCCATGTTCGCACCCGCCAACCCGGTAACGAGGTTGGTCGCCCCCGGCCCCAATGTCGCGAGACACACGCCTGCTTTACCCGTCAGCCGACCATAGGTATCCGCCATAAAGGCAGCAGGTATCCGCCATAAAGGTAGCCGCCTGTTCGTGTCGACACAGCACAAACTCTATTTTGCTGTCTAGCAGCGAAATCATGAGATCGGCGTTTTCCTCGCCAGGAACGCCAAAGATGCGTTCAACGCCTTCTGCTTCAAGGCATTTTACAAATAAATCGGATGCTTTCATCGAACACTCTCCATTTTGGCGTTAACCATAGTTGGTGAGTGTTAACCAAAAGAAAACCCCGGCGTTCCGTTTGAAAGCCGGGGTTGTCTTCAACTTATCGTCAGAAAGTCTGTTTTGGGATCAACCGTGACCGGTTTCGCCGAGCCAGCGGAAGTATGGATCCTGCATATTTTTGAGCTCGGCGATTTCATCCTCGCTGAGCCATTTGGAGAAATCCATCTGATCGACGGGGTATTTTGACCGTTCATAAACCTGCTCACCTAGCGGCGCGGTTGCATCGATACCCATACCGCCATCCGAGACCGAAATATTACCGATCTTGAGCTCTGATGGCTGGAAAGCCTGTCCACGGCCATATTCATTGTAGACGATATAGTCCTTCTGGGCCGAGGCCCGTGACTGGATCGCCCACATGACATCTTCGGGCTGCCATGGATCAATATCCTCATCGACCACGACCACCAGCCGCATACCACGATAGAGCCCCATGATGGCGGTCAGCAGATTGCGCTGCATACCTTCATCAGAACGGCGGCGCTTCTTGACCTGAATAACCAGCCCACCCCACAAAGTGAGACCAAGCCAGCTCGCAACATCTTTTACAAAGCCCGGCGCCATGCGTTCGCACAACTCATAAACGCTGGCGCACATGAACGGGGCTTCATACCAGAACGCGCCAAAATGCGGCGTGTAGACAATCGGGTTCTTTTTACGGCGTGTCACGGCGGTGAGCTGGAATGCGCGCGGTGTACGATAGGCGTGACCCATCGAGCGCGCCCATTCCGGATGCAGCAAGGCAACACCCTGCTTGCCCATCCGTTCAGCCTCTTCGGTTTCCCAGACCCGTTCGCCTTCAAGCACATAGCCCTCAAGTGACCATTCGGCATTGGCGATGGTATAGGCGTCGACGGTGCGCGCTTTTACAACGTCAACCGGATAGCCTTGAATGGCACCGGCAAAGCCGAGCTTGTCGGTCTGGCCGGGGAATATCACCGGGTTCATTGTTGAAACCGACACCAGTTCGGGTCCTACAGGTGGACAGATATTGACGGTACAGGGAACTTTCTTGCCTGGGTGATGCGAGCAGATCACATCACCAGCACCGCCTGGCACCATGTTGATCGACGCATATTTCTGCCCTTCGCGGAAAGACATGCGATACATCGAAATCTGGCTGCCGCCACCCGGTACCCAGGGCTCTCCCATAAACAGATGTGACCCGGCGCCAAAAATCTGGCCGCCATCATCAAACGTATGCGTCGCCACGGGAATGATATCGTGGATATGATCAAAATCCTTGCCCGGAATCAGCACTTCTTCCTGAACCGGCGCATCATCGACGATCCGCGGCGGGATTGGGTTATTCACCTGGTTGAGCAGCTGATGTTTGATATCGCGGAAGTCTTCAACGCCATGGAACCGGTTTACCCGTTCCTTGCGCGAATACAGATTGGAGATCATCCGGACGCCGGGATAGCCCTTGATGTTATTGGCAACGATCACTTTGGAATTATCAAACGCCTTTGTGATGGTGCACATCTCGACCAGCGGATCGACCTCGCCATCAATATATTGAACATCATCGCCAAGCCAATCGAGCGTGGTGCGCAAATCGACCAGCGCTTCTTCGCGCGTCATGCCATTTGCCCCTTTTTCTTCCAGCTTTACAGCTAACCGGTCTGCCATAATGTCTCCTCCTGTGGCGCTAAATCACCAAAACTATATTTGTATGTGTACAAACAATTATAGTTCATCGTCAAGCAACACGAAATGTCCTCCAACACACATACAGTCTTGTCACCCCAGACTTGATCCGGGATCCTTGTCTACCACAACAGCGAAAGATGCCACATCAAGTGCGGCATGACGATGGCGGTATGTCATCGCTAAAATGACGCCTTATCTTCCACCGGACTCGCTTATCCCGACATATCCCCTGTATAATTGGGGTCAATGATTTTGAAGAAGGAACGATGCCATGCTTGATGCCCTGCAATTTACCCCGCCCGCCCTGACCAACAAGGAAATGAAAGAGCAGGAGGTCGCACTTTCCGACAAAAAAACACCCTATGTCTTTTCCCTCAAAGGCCAGCTCCTCGATCAGGGTCGCACCGATAGTGTGCTGGCCGCGACTGATGATCTCACGATCCGGCTCAAAATCTATGCCTCGGGCGGCGAGAATGAACTGCACGCCCATCCACATGAAGATCACAGCTTTATGATCCTGCAGGGTTCTGCCCGGTTCTTTGGCCCTGACGATGAAGCAATTGAACTTGGTCAGTGGGAAGGCATCATGCTGCCACGCGGCAACCTTTATAAATTCTTTGCCACCAGCGAGGAACCTCTGGTCATGATCCGGGTCGGCAATCCGAATTACAAGAAACAGGCCGCGCCCTATCGCCTCAATGCCAAGGGCGAGGAAATGCGCGGCGATTCAAAAGAAAACAAGACCGTGCCGGTAATCTTCCGCGAGGGAGCGTTTTTCGGAGATCGAGGAAGCGCTTAGCTGGGCACTGCTCTTCGAGAGCAGGCCTTGCCGGACTGGAATTCAATCGACGCCGGAAACCCCGCGGACGTCAATTTACCGATTTTCGAGTAATTAAGCGCGTGCTTTTCGACGCGCAGCCCCGGCATATACAGCCCCTGCCGCAAAGAACAAGAAGCCCCCGGAAGCAGGAATTGAGGGAGCGTCGGCTTCAATCTGAAAATCAACCGTTAGCGCCTGCGCTTGTATTACTGTCGGGCCGCCACCGTTAATTGTTGCCGTCACATCGACTGTCGCCAGAACCGAATAGATTTCGCTGGGGTCAAGCGCCCCATCGATCAAATAGTTAAAATCCAGAGGAACAGCAGATGGTTGCGAGACGGAGGGGCCAAGATAATCATTCACAAGAAGGCTGCGGGCCAGACCGGCGGCCTGAACAATGCCACCCGTAAGAATGATGATCGGACCTCCCGGACCATTAATGGTAATATCGGTAAAGGCAACGGAATCGATGGTAGCGCTGGTTTCGCCAGCTTCCAATGTTCCAGTTACGTCGGCACCAAAATAAGCCGTTTCCCCCTGACCAAATACAAAGGCCGGATTCGTTAGACCCGGATCAGTAAAGACATTGAGGTTCATCGCGATAGTCAGCGCCTGCGCCTGAAATGACATCAGGGCGGCAACACAGCTGACAGCTACAGCGCGCAGAATTTTCACGAGTAGTCCCCTCATACAATCCCGACGACTATTAACCTCGCTATGGCATGAAAAATGCCAGTCCGCAAAGGGACGCCAGGACCTATTCCTTATAGGAAGGATCCAGCCGGTCCGCGAGACGTATACATGCCTCCCAGTCCTTGCTGCCGTTAAGGAAAGCGCCAGCATCCCTGAATTGCTGCGCGGCATATTCGCTGGCTTCTTTATCCGGTACGAGGTAGTTGCCCTCACCCGCTGCCAGCGCCGCGACCTGGCCTTTGCAGGCCATATCGAGCCAGTGATGATTGACCACACATTCCGGCACACTATTGCCGGAGATTAGCGCGCCGTGGTTACGCAACAGCGCATATTTGCCGCCATCAAGGTCCTTGATCAGCCGCGGTGTCATCTCCGCATCGAACTCGAAGCCATTAAAATCATGATATTTCATTTCGCCATAGAAGCGCATCGAATGCTGGCTGATCGGCAGCAGTCCAAACTTGTGTGACGAGACACCCATCACCTCCGGCGTATGGGTATGCAGCACGGCATCAAGATCAGGGCGTCCCTTGAGCATGCCGCCATGAATGATCAAGGCACCACCAATACAGTTCTTGCCTTCATGCGGCGCGACCGGATTACCATCGAGATCGAACTTGTGCAGCGAGCTGGCGGTAACCTCATTGAACATCCAGTCGGTCGGCTTAACCAAAAAATGATCGGGTTCACCGGGGACTCGTAGGCTGAAATGGTTATAGGTCATGTCATTGACGCCATAATGCGCCAGCACCCGGTGCCCCGCTGCCAGCGTGACACGCGCCTCCCACTCTTCGGCACTCACCTGATTACGAATGGAGGATGAGGTTTCGACAGCCTGAACATCCATGGGGACTCTCTCTCAATTGGGTTTCCGCCACAATTTAACGCTAACGGCGCGGCTTAGCCACCACCACAGCCGCCGCACCCGCTACCGCCGTCACCACCGCCAGGCCCGTTAAAATCGCCAAGCCCGTCGCCGCGCATGCCTTCGGTCATGATATAGCCGCCAGCCAGCATCGTCAGATTGCCGTCTTCGCGATGGCGCCGCATCGTCAGCCGCTCCTCGCGTGC
>CALIBP010000197.1 GCA_938048165.1 uncultured Alphaproteobacteria bacterium
TGCCGAGTTCAAGGCGCTGGATCGTCGCCAGGCGGTCATCGTTGGCATGGAAGCGCATATCTGTGTCATGCAGACCGGCATCAACCTGATGGAAGAAGGCTACCAGACCTTCGTCGTTACAGACGCCACCTCCTCCCGGACTTTGGAGAGCGAAAAAGCCTGCCGCGATCGGCTGGGCGCCGCCGGGGCCGGTATCGTCACCACCGAGATGGTCGTCTTCGAATGGCTGGGCCGTGCCGGCACGCCGGAGTTCAAGGAACTTCTGGCCGAGATCAAATAGGGCGAACGTCCTACTGAATCATTGAACGGTCTGCTTTTGCACCATAAGCAGACGAAGTTTAGCAACTTCTTTCAGGGCTGCTTCTGACCCGGAGCGGAAGACCGACCCCGCGTGATAAACTTCCGAATTTACTTAAATGAAAACCGATATCGAAGGGGTAGATTTCCGGAACCTAACGCTGCAACCCTACTGAAGTAACGCTGCCTTCTTGAAGGTTCCAATATGCGATTTTACGAATTCCAACGCCTTCTTCAATCCGGCCTTGCGCTCAGTATCTGGTAGTTGTGGCAACATCTTGCGCGCTAACTCCCGGGTCAGTGTGTCTTTTTTTTGCAAGCAGCGCGAGCGAGACATGCATCCACTTCGATGCTTCGACGTTATCCTTTTTGACTAACTCGCCACTAAAATAAATCGATGCCAGAACGCGTCCAGAAAAGGGCCAGCCCATCTCGGCAGCTTTGCGACACCATTTGACCGCTTCTACTTCGTTCTTGGACATGCCCTTTCCGGCAAAGAGCATGTCGGCGTAACGGATTGCACCTAGCTGGTGTCTGCACCTCTTCAGGAAGTGGACATTGAAATGAACTGTTCGCATTGCCTTTTCCCGGTCATAATTCGCCTTCAATAGAACGGGTGAGTTGAATGTTTCAGTACTGGGATGATGATCAACGCGAATCCGTGGTGTTTTCCTTCCATCTCGTCTGGCTGTTTTATGAGGCGATGCAGGGCGGTGCGGATACCAACGAGCTGTTCTATGCGGCGCGCAAGATCAGGTCCGGCAATAGCGAGGACTGGTATGACGCCTTTCAGGACCTTGGTGACCGGATCAAAGTGATTGCCGATGAGGCGAAGGCGGCAGGTCACGATGTGACGGCAGGCAATGCCTATTGGCGGGCCTTTACCTATTATCGGTCGGCCGAGCGGGTGCTGTCTGGCAGGGACCCGCGCAAGTTGCCGATGTATGAACGCTGTATCGATTGTTTCTATACCGGCATTGACCTTACGCCGCATCCTTACGAGCGCATTACGATTCCGTTTGATGGCCACGAATTGGAGGGGCTGTATCTGCCACCACGCACAGCAGCGCGGGGCACACCGGCACCGGTCATTATCTTTCCAACCGGGGCTGACGCCTTGCCCGAAGAACAGCTGTTCCGGGGCGCGCAGGAGATGACGGCGCGGGGTGCCGGGGTGTTGGTGTTCAACGGGCCAGGGCAGGGCAAGTCGATCCGGGTGCATGGCATTCCAACCATCCCTGACTATGAGCGTGTGTTCACGGCAGCAGTGGATTACCTGATCGGCCGTGACGATGTTGACCCCGAGCGAATTGGGCTGATTGGTGGCTCGATGGCCGGGTATTACGCGCCGCGCGCGGTGAGCTTTGAACACCGGATCAAGGCCTGTGTCGTTTGGGGGGCGCTCTATGATGTGCTGGCTGATCTGTATGATCCGTACCCAACATTGCACGGCCAGTTGCAATGGATCACTGGTACGAACTCAGATGAAGAAGCACGCGCCTATCTCGCGGATTTCAATCTCGAAGGGAAGCTCGCCAATATTACCTGCCCGATGCTGGTAACGCATGGCGTGCGGGATCATATGGTGCCGGTCTCGTCAGCGCAGCGGCTGTTCGATGAAATCCCGGTCGCCGATAAAACCCTGCGCCTGTTCGATGATGAGACCGGTGGGTCCGGTCATTGCAGTGTCGATAACTGGACACAGGTCGTCGCCTACCAGATCGACTGGGTGCTCGACAAACTCGGATGATAGAGGCGCGCCGACTGGCGGGTATGATTACCCGCCAGCGGTTGCGAAGTTCATGCTGCCGCGTGTTGCCCAGCCGGTAAAGCGCGAGTCCATTATCGCGAAGATGCCATACATCCCGGTTGCCATTGCGGCGATGACGATAATCCCGGCGAACATCAACGGTGTGTTGAAGTTGGAGCTGGCGACCAGCATCAGATTGCCAATACCCTCGGCTCCCGCGACGGTTTCCGCAATAACCGCACCGACAAAGGCCAAGGTGATGGCGATCTTTAGCGAGGCAAACAGATAGGGCAGTGACCGGGGTATCCCGACCTTGATGACGATGTCGCGCTCCTTGGCCCCGAGTGCGCGCAGAACATCTTTGAGCTCGGGTTCAATTGTCGCCAGCCCGACCGCCATGTTCACCACGATGGGGAAGAAACACAGAATAAAGGCAGTGACACTGGAGGTCTGTAGCCCGGCACCGATCCAAAGCACCAGAATCGGTACGACGACGACTTTTGGAATGGCATTGAAGGCCACCATCAGCGGATAGACGGTGACATAGACCGGTCGCCATAATCCGATGGCCACACCCATCAGCACGCCGAACACCACGGCAATACTAAATCCGATGATGGTCGCATACAGGGTCGTGAGAGAGCTATTCAAAAGCCCGTCGCGATATTCCCAGATCGCGTAAAAGGATTCACTGGCGGACGGCATGACGATACGGGCGATGCCAAACCCCTTGACGATGAGTTCCCAGAGAATGATCAGCACGAGTGTCAAAATCCACGGCGACAGGCGTTCGAGCCATATGTTTTTCATGTCAGCTTCCTACTGGTCTGATCTGGCGACATTGATGTGGTGCCGCAGGTCCTGAATAAGGTCTGCGATATCGCGGCTATAGAGGTCTTCGAGCTTGCGGGGGCGCGGCATATTGATCTTTTTGTCGAGGATCACCCGGCCCGGCCGGGCACTCATGACATAAACCGTATCAGCGAGATACACCGCTTCACGGAGGTCATGGGTCACCAGCATGACCGTGCATTTCCGGTCATTGTACAGCGCCTGCAATACATCCCATAGCTCTTCGCGGGTAAAGGCATCAAGCGCGCCAAAGGGTTCATCGAGCAGCAGGAGTTCCGGCTCGTGCACCAAGGCACGACAGAGCTGGGCACGTTGCTGCATACCACCGGAAAGCTGCCAGGGCGCGCGGTCGCCAAACCCTTCAAGCCCGACCGTGGCCAGCAACTTGTCGGCCATTTCTTCATAATGGGCCTTGTCTAAGCGAAAGTTCTGGCGGTGCGGTTCAACAATCTCGAGCGGTAACAGGACGTTTTCGCGCGTTGACCGCCATGGCAGCAGCGACGCATTCTGAAATGCCATCCCGACGATCTTGAGAGGATCTGTCACGGTTTCGCCAGCGACCTTCACCTTACCTTTATTCGCCCGGATCAGGCCGGAGACGACCTTGAGCAAGGTTGATTTGCCGCAGCCGCTGGGACCGACGAGGGCGATAAACTCGCCCCGTTCCATGGTCAGATTAGCCCCGGAGAGAGCAAGCGTGCCGTCCGAAACTTCATGACCAAAACTGTTACGATAGACGAGGTCGACGTCTTCAATTTCTATGAAAGCCATACGAGATATGGCGGGACGCGTGAAAACGCGTCCCGCACCTTTACTTGGTTGTTAACTGCCTATTTGTGGATAAAGCGTTGTGCTTTAGGCGGCAGGAAGGAAGGATCGAACATGTCCTCAGCTTTCGGAATGTTCTTGAGCCCGTAGGCTGACGCGGCCTGATTGATCGAGCGTTGTAGCCGCCCCATATCAACACTGCCATAGCCGTTCTTTTTGACGTTGGGCGTCAGGATGCAGCAATCGAGGGCGATCCGCAGACGGTCGGCTTCGACGGCATTCTGTACCAACGGCTGAAATTTCTTCACCGCGGCCAGAGCCATCTTGGGCCGCAGGACCATGTCGCGGGCGGCTTTGTAGGTCGCCCGGATAAAGCCTTTAACCGCTTCCGGATGTTTCTTGGCAAAGGCCGGCGATACCGCGATGCCATTGGCATAGGATTCCATCCCGTGATTACCATACAGGAAGCAATCGACATCAGATTCCTTCAAACCCGCGGCTTTGACTGCGAGCAATGTTGAAAAAACATGACCGGAAATTGAATCCACATCACCGCGGATCAACATCGGTTCACGCAAGCGCGGGTTCATATTCTTTTTCTTGACGGCATTGGCATCGATACCGATCGCAGCAGCGAATGCCGGGAACAGTTTGTAGCTGGCATCAAATACCGGGGCGCCAAGCGTTTTTCCGACCAGTTCCTTTGGACTTTTGATGCCTGATTTTGCCAGAACGCAGATGGAGAAGGGCGGCTGCTCATAAAGCATCATGACAGTCTTGATGGTTTTGCCCGGGTTCTTGGAGTTGAACTCTATCAGAGCATTGATATCGGGCCAGCCAATATCATGAGTGCCCGCAACGAGCTTGCGTACGGCATCGGCGGAGCCTTTGCCAGGCGCAATGGTGACATCCAGCCCTTCAGCTTTAAAGTAACCTTCGTACTGAGCAATAAATGTCGGGCCATGGGTGGATTGTGGTACCCAGTCGAGCGTGACGCGGACTTTTGTCTGCGCCTGCGCGGATGCCGTGATGGCGGTGGCCGCGACGAGGGCAAGCGCACCGGTTAGGGCGGCTCTCCGACCCATCCCCGAGAAAAGATCTGATAGTGTCATCGATAGTCTCCTTAATTTAAAAGCGGTGTGTGGCACCGGCTATATACATTTTTAGTGATCGTCGTGCATTTCACGGTGCTGACAGGCCTGATCACAAAAGGCGCCAGCGAAAATCTCACCATAATGCTACACCGTCAGCCCCCGCCTAGGGAGTCCAAATAAAAGGCAATTTCTCTGAGAAGCAGCGGTCAATGAGCCTGATGTTCTGCGGCATTGAAAAGCCGTGAAACGGGATGCCTGTCAGTTCAGCAGCGAGCGCCCACAATTTGCGCGGTATTTCGAATCGTTTTAGGGGAAATTCTGTGCCGACAGGGACCAACGAGGTTTATCAGCCAGCGCAGCGGTGGCTGGATTTCCCGACTCGTTGCGCCTACGATGCTTTGTCTCACCGTCAAAGCAAGGGAACGTCAATTCGTGAGTCCTGATGATCATATCCGCAATGCCTATGTTGGCAGCCCGGTAAAGCGGCTTGAAGATTCGCGACTGTTACCGGGTCGGGGACGGTTCGTCGATGATATTACGCGCGAGAACCTGCTACATGCCGTGATCCTCCGCAGCCCCATTGCACATGGTCTGATTAAGTCAGTCGATACAGTCGCAGCACTTATGATGCCGGGGGTTCACGCTGTGGTCACCGCTGCCGATCTCGGTGACGATATTCCGCTGGTGCCGCTTCGGCTGATGCCGATGGAAGAGCTGAAACCGTTGGGTCAGCCGGTCATCGCCCGCGATAAAGTGCGCTATGTCGGTGAGGCGGTTGCTGTCGTGCTTGCTGACAGCCCCGGGCGCGCTGAAGATGCCCTATCGGTGATTGATGTTGATATTGAGCCCGTGCAAGCCGTCGCCAATCGTCGGGATGCTATCGTGGGCAAATCGTTGTTGTTCGAGGACTGGGGCAGTAACGAAGCAATCACCTACACCGCGACAAAGGGTGATGTCGCTGCGGTGTTTGAGGCGGCGGATTATGTCCGGCGCGAGCAGTTCGCGACGCAGCGTCATCTGGCCTTGCCGATGGAACCACGTGGGCTTCTGGCGGACTGGGATGCCGGGACAGAACGGTTGACGATCGAGGGCGCGGCCAAGGTGCCTTTTGCCAATCGGAAAATGCTTGCGGCGATGATGGGGCTGACTGAAGACGCCATCGATATGATTGAGAGTGATGTCGGTGGCGGATTTGGCGCGCGCGGCGAGTTTTTCGCCGAAGACTTTCTCATTCCCTTTGCGTCGCGCCTTACCGGACGACCGGTGAAATGGATTGAAGACCGGCGTGATCATCTTCTGACCATGGGTCATGCCCGCGAGATGGATTGCGATATCGAGATGGCCTGTGCCTCAGATGGTACGATTCTCGGTTTGCGGGGCGAGGTCTGGGTCGATGCCGGGGCCTATTACCGGACCAACGGCACGATCAGCCCGCGCAACGTCGCGCAGTTTATGTCAGGGCCCTATCGTGTCCCAAATGTCGATATCCAGTCCCACGCAATGCTCACGAACAAGGCGCCCATCGGAACCTATCGCGGACCGGGTCGTTTCGAGACTGATTATTTCCGGGAACGGTTCTTTGACATCGTCGCTGGAGAGCTTGGTATCGATCAGGTGGAATTCCGCCGTCGCAATCTGGTGGTCGAAGAAGAGATGCCCTATTCTATCGCCACGATTCGCCCGGTCGAACGTGAGGAAGAGTTTGATAGCGGCGACTATCTGATGACGCTAAACCGTTGCCTCAAAGAGTTTGGCTGGTCGGAAAAAGAGAAGCTGCGGGGGAAACTCGTCGACGGGCTTTATCACGGACTCGCCGTTGCGTGTTTTATCGAAGGTGGCGCTGCGGGCCCCAGTGAGAACGCGAGAGTCGTGTTGCAGCCAGATGGCGATGTCCATGTCTTTGTGGGCTCGACAGCAGTTGGGCAGGGCGTGCTGACAGTACTGACACAGATCGCGGCCGACGCGCTGGAATTGCCAATAGAGCGGGTGAAGCTGTTCCATGGTTCAACAACGTACGTCAGCGAAGGGTTTGGGTCCTATCACTCGCGGTCCACCGTGATGGGTGGCTCTGCCATTTTGTTGGCTGTCGAAAAACTGGGTGAGCATATCCGTGAAGTGGCTGCGAAAAAGCTCGATTGTTCACCAGAGTCTCTCGAGATTATCGATGGTTTGGTACGGGCGGGCGATGGCGGCAGCGTTCGCTTCGCTGATCTGGCCGGTGATGTGCCGGAGGTAGAAGAAACCTTCCATAATCACAAACACACGTACGCATACGGTTCCGCGGCGGCCCATGTGACTGTTGACCCCAATACCGGGCATGTCGAGCTGATTGATATGTTGATGGTCGAGGATGTTGGTCGGATCGTTAACCCGATAACCCTGCATGGTCAGGCAATTGGCGCGATGGTACAGGGGCTTGGCGGTGCCTTTCTCGAACATATGATCTATGACGAGAATGCCCAGGTGGTGACTGGCACGCTGGCCGATTATCTGGTGCCGCAATCCTCCAACTTCCCGAATATTCGCGCGATCATGCTGGAAGAAAAGCCATCACCGATCAATCCGTTGGGCGTTAAAGGTGGGGGTGAAGGCGGTATCCTGCCCTGTGGCGGGATTATGGCCAATGCTGTCGCTTCAGCCCTTTCCTCTTTCGGGTTGCAGCCAAATCAACTGCCCTTGTCGCCGAGTTATATATGGGGTCTGATTAACGCTGCCGACCACCAAAACAGCGAGTAGGAGACAATCATGTCCGAGCGCGAAACCATTCATCTCGCCGCCGACCTGTCCTTTCTCCATACCGATTTTCTATGGCGCATGCCGGGTTCCTGGGTTGGCTATCCCTATTACAGCAGCTCGGAATTTTATGAAGACATCGCGAAAACCGCGCAGCAGGGCAGATTTGATCTGCTGTTTTTTGGCGATACGGGCGGCACCTCTGAAGATTTCGGTGGCAACCATGATGCTGTGGTGCGCAACGGCGTAAAGTGGCCACGTCATGACATGACGGCAATGATCCCCATTCTGGCACGGCTGACGCAAGGTGTTGGCTATGCACTGACCATGTCGACCACCTATCACCATCCGTTCCATTGCGCGCGGACGTTCAATGCGCTCGATCATGTCACCAAGGGACGGATTGCCTGGAATGCTGTGACATCGGCCTATAAATGGGAGGCGATGAACTGGGGATTCGAGGAGATGATGGATCACGACGAACGCTACCGTCGTGCCCAGGAATTTCTGCAGGTTGCCTGTGAGTTATGGGATAGCGTTGAACCTGACGCCGTCATTATGAATCGCGAGAGCGGCGAATTTCTTGACCCCGAAAAAGTTCACCGGCTTGATTTTAAGGGCGACTATTTCAATGTGCGTGGCCCTTTGCCCGCTTTGCCGTCGCCTCAACAAAGACCGGTCATCATTCAGGCGGGATCATCCGGTCCCGGCATGGATCTGGCTGCCAAATATGCCGATCTGCAATTCAGCACCCGGCGCACGGTTGAAAGCATGAAACAGCACCGCGCAGCCATTGATGAAAAGCTGGCCAAGTTTGGCCGCACACCACGCGATCTCGGTATTTTATGGTCGGTCCGCGTTCAGGTCGCGGAGTCCGTCTCTGAGGCGCGCGCCAAGGAACAGGCGTTTCTTGATTCAGTCCCTCCTGAAGGTGGGCTTATTGAAATGTCGCAATGGTTCGGTGTTGACTTCTCAACCGCAGAACTCGGCATGACGCTGACGGATTTTGCCGATCAGGTCCGCGAGCAGAAAGGCAATCTCGGGACCTTCGATGAACTCCTGAAAACGACTGACCTTAACATGACGGTCCGCGAATTTGGCAGGGATTACATGTCACAACGTGTTTTGGTGGCCGAAGGCACACCAAAGGAGATCGTTGATAAGCTCGAAATGATGCATTACGAAACCGGCGCCAATGGCGGGTTTATTCTGGCACGCGGGTTTCATGCCTCCGACAATATTACAGAGTTTGTCGAACACGTTGTACCAGAGCTGCAACGACGCGGACTGTCGAAAAAAGACTATAGCGGCACCACGCTACGCGAGAATTTCAACGACTGAATAGTTGAAGTGCGGAGTTCCTTCTGCACTTATATCGCCGATGTCTTTTCGGAAGTGCTGCCCTTAATGTCTTTTTCAAAGGTTTTTTCGATTATCCCGAATTCACGGCGAATTTCCGCTAATCGGGCGGGACCATCGGTGTTTTTTTCTTCGCTTAAGGCAGTCTTATAGTTCTGGCAGAGTTCAGACAGTCTGATACCGCCGACATTGGCGCTCGACGATTTCAAGGTGTGAAGCATCAATTGCATGGATGTGTGATCACCCTCGACCAGAGCGTGTTCCATCGTCTCGAGTGTCTCAGTCGTGTTTTTGAGATAGATGCTGATGAGTTTTTTCCAGAGGTCTGGCTTGCCGGTCCGTAAGGGCTCAATGATTGCGGCGTCCAGTCCAGTATCGAGTTCGGTGTCTGGTCCGGCATGGTGCTTCTGGTCGATTGTCGTCTCTTTTGTTTTCTCGGTGGTTGCCTTTAGATGGCGGGAAAGAGTGTTCTTGAGCTGCTCCGGTTTGAAAGGTTTGCTCAGATAGTCATCCATGCCGGCATCGAGGCATTTTTGGCGATCATCAGCGAGGGCATGGGCGGTTAGGGCGACGATAGGAATGTGCTGACCGGTTGTTCGTTCATGTTCTCTAATGGCTTTGGTGGCCTCGAACCCGTCCATCTCAGGCATCTGGCAATTCATAAAGATCAGATCGTAGGGTTCACGTTGCACGGCCTTGACCGCGTCCCGGTCATTGGTGACAATATTGACATGGCAACCCAGCTCTTCGAGATGTTCAACAGCGACAATCTGGTTGATTTCATTGTCTTCCGCTAAAAGGATGTTGGCCCGGACAACAGATTTCTGACCGCTGCATTCACTGTCCTCCGCGGGTATCTTGGTTTTCGGGAGAGGTTCCTCGCTCACGACATTGCAACGTTCTTTAATCAATTGCGATTGGCGAACCGGTTTGGTGAGGTAGGCGTTGACCGTCTGGTCCGCAATCAGAATGTCTTCATTGTCGGTTGTGAGGGCCGACAGGATTATGATCGGAGTGTTTGCAGTGGCGTCATTCTGACGAATGCGGCGTGCCAAGTGAAATCTATCCAGATTGGGCATTGCCATATCAATGAGGGCAACATCAAACGGCTGGCTCTGTGTTGCCTCAGAGAGAATGGATACAACCACTTGCGGGTCTGTGGTGTAACGGCAATCAATATTATAACGCTGGAGGTATTGCTCCATAATCTTACAGCTTGTCCGGTTGTCATCTGCAATTAGGACACGCAGCCCGTCGGGGACGACCGGTTGTTCTGGACGGACGAAATCGCCTTTCACAAGCGTGACCTCTACCCAGAAGGTAGAGCCTATACCTGGAGTGCTCTCGAGCCCGATATCGCTTCCCATTATCGTCGCCAGCTGTTTCGCAATCAGAAAGTCCGAGGCCGGTGCCACCATATTTTTGCGAAGCTGAATTATCCGCCTGATGGAATGAGGCAATTAGATCGGGCTGATTTTTGGCAGAGATGCCAATCCCCGTATCGGTCACTTCAAAATGGACAGATATGTCCTGTCCGCTACTCTCCTGATGCGAAACCTTAATCGAGATTTCGCCTTCATCTGCGAACTTGATGGCATTACCCACGAGATTTGTCAGGATTTGACGGAGTCGGCTGGGGTCGCCACGAACTACTGGTGGCAAGTCGCTGGAGAAAAAAAGACAGAACTCGAGGTTTTTCTGGTGCGCGCTGTCAGCCAATAGATCCATTTGATCTTCAACAGTTTGGCGTAAATCAAAATTCCGAAGATCTAGATCCAGCTTGCCGGCCTCGATTTTAGAGAAATCAAGAATGTCATTGATGACGGTCAGCAAATTCTCCCCACTTTGCTGGATTTTGGAGACGAAATTGCGTTGACGCTCCTCCAGATTAGTGCGGCTTAGTAAATCGACGATGCCAAGGACGCCGTTCATCGGCGTCCTGATTTCATGACTCATATTGGCGAGAAAATCGGATTTGGCCTGACTGGCTTTTTCAGCAATTTCTTTTGCCGTAATCAGGTCCTGATTACGGGTCTCAAGCTCATTCGTACGATCGACGACAAGCGCCTCCAGATCATGGCGATAGGCGTCGAGCTCATCGTCTCGTTCCTCAATGGTGCGCAACATGTCATTGAAGCCGTCGACTAGAAGCCCGATCTTATCATTTGCCTCTTTTTCCACTCTCAGGGCGTAATCCTGTTCTTCAGAAACTGTTTTCATATGGCTGGCCAGACCGAGTATTGGTCGTGACAGAACACCCGCCATCCAGAGGGCAATGACACTTGATACGACGATTAGGATGAGTGTCAGAACGGCGCCAAGGACCACAATATTCTTTAATCTGGACTGCAACTGACCCAGGTTGAATTCCAGATGTACTCGGCCAATCACTTTTTGGTCGAGAAAAACGGGTTCGCTGATATATATGCTGCGACCGCAAAAGATATGGTGGAGGAAATTTCCATTGTCGTCAGGTTCGGCGTGCGCGCTGTGATGCGACGAGGATGGAATTTTGCCAAGCTTCACGAAAACTCTGTCGTCTTCACCATGAATAAATATCGCGTCAATTGCGCTGACGCTTGAAACCGATTTGAGGATGTCGATGGCCGCCTTGTCGTCCTTAAAGGCAAGCGGCGCGACGATGTTTGCGCGCAAGCCTTTGATGTTCCGCAAAGATACTGCCTTTGACGTGGATATAATCGGACACCATGAATGTCGCGGCAGACAGGAAAAGGCCTGCCGCTGATATCGAGACGGAAAGCAGGACCAGCTTTTTCTTGATTGAGTAGTTTTTGAACCTGGCGAAAATATTCATGGCGAGGGCCTCGCCGTGGCAACGATTTTGCCGAGCTTCAGGAGTTGCGAACTGATCCGCAGACCTGATTGTTCAGCGGCACCCCGATTAATCGCGAAACGCATTTTGCCGCCGGAAAGAAACAATCCAATGACCCCGCCACGTTGAGCAAAGTCTTGTACATCACTGATCGTTAAGATGTTCTTGCCATGGCTTGCGCCAAGCAAAGCCTTGAGTCTGGTTGGGCTTGCCCCGGCAACAAAAAGCACATGGCATCGCTCGATGTTCTTGGAATTTTGTAGTCGCTGGACCTCGATGTCCCTGTTCTTCGCCTTCTTGGCGCCTAGAGCCCCAATTGCCTCTGCGACGGGCGCATTGCCCCAGATGCATAAATTGACCGGCGGATCGGGCGTTGCAAAGGCTTTGTCTGGCCAGTCAATAAATTTGATGAAGTTAAAAACGAACGAGGCCTTGATAAGTCCTTCATTGGAAGCAGTCCTTGCCGTACCGGACGCAAGGCTAGCCGCCACAATAGCGGCGGCGGTAAAAGTGAAGATTCTGGATTTGAAGGACATCAAACTATAAGGACCAATGCTGGACTCGGCTGAATCTCAGAAATTCACCTTAATGCCACCATAGATCGACCGTTCTATCTCCGTTTCCTGGGTCGAAAGGAATTCGGGTGTAAACTCTTTATGTCGTGGTTGCCCTAAATTCTGGCCAACGATGGAAAGCTCGATGTTTTCGCGGGGGCGCCAGCTCACCCGTAAATCGGCTGTTGCATAGCCGCTGACACTGCGTTCAGACAAACGGTCGACGGCGCGGACCGTGTCGTCGATCTCAATATTGTTGGGAAGATCGAACTGAGTGGTTAGTCCGAACTGATGACGTGGATCGCGGTCTTCAGCAGCTTCGTTAGAAGCCAATGCGGTGCCCGGTTTGCGGTGGAGCTCAAGCTCGAAATAGGTATAGCTGGCGCCGATGCGTAATCAGTCTTTGGGGCGCCAATCCGCCCCTAATTCGAAGCTGTAGGCTTCGCCTGACATATTGCTAGCGAAGATCAATGGCAGAACGAGGTGCACTGGCGTTGGCGATGTTTCGACGAACGCGGTTCCCGAATCCGTCGTCAGCAAATTGTCATACATGTTGTAAAACGTTGCAAAGTCCGGGCTGAGGGTCGGAAGGGGGCGCGTCTTATAACCAATCTCTAGTGCTATGAGCTCTTCAGATTTGGTGTTTGTCGTACCAGAAATTCTGGCCTGAATCGGTGGCGTACCAGGAAAAACGGAATTATTGAGTGTTGCGCCATCGGAGGCGCGCGACGGGGTACGGACAGCCCGAGATGCGGACGTCCAGACGCTGTCATTCGGTGTTACCTGCCACAAGGCGCGAGCAGATGGCTGAATCTCAAATCCCGAAAAGCTGTTATGTTCAAATTTTGACCCGATCGTGACCTTGAGCGTATCGGTCACGGTGATTTCATCCTGCACAAAGGTGCTAAACAGATGGTATGTGTCATGCGTCGGGTTAACAGCAACATCTGTTGAATTGCCGATATCGTCTCTATGAAACCGATAGCCGATGCCGGCGATCACTTCGTGAATCTTGCCAATTTTCTGCCGTTTTTCCGCTTCGATATCAAAGATGTTTGTTGCCACGTTAGCGTGATATTCCCGGCGAATCGCGCGATCAAAATAGGTTTGAACGCTTGTCTGGGAGCTTCCATCTTTTGACGATGACCAGCGTCCCAGAATGAATTGACCGTTGAGGCTCGCGTCATCACTAAAGGTTTCCGTAAAGGGAGAGCTCAGCGAAGGGGCCGAGACAAATTGCCCGGCATTCCCGGTATAGAGTTCACCCTGGATCATAAGCTCGCCGCCAGCCAGCATTCTATTGTCATACCGGAATCCACCGCGTTTGATGTCCCAGTCATCGGAACCAGCTTGCCCGCTGGGAAGGGTGCTGTTGTCTTTCTTTGTGTGTTTTACAAAGGCGCGAATACTCGAGTGGTCGTTTATCGAAAAACCATGTCGTCCGGCAAAGCTGCCGCGTTCTTCTGTGCCGGCTCTACCGGTGATAACGGTGCCATTTGTCTCGTCTGCACTTTTGGTAATGATGTTAATCACACCGTTAACGGCATTCGCCCCCCAAACTGTCCCACCGGGACCCCGGATAACCTCGATACGGTCGATATCGTCGAGAAACGTGTCCTGAACATCCCAGAACATGCCGGAAAAGATTGGCGTGTAGAGGCTGCGGCCGTCCATCAACACGAGCAGCTTGTTGGAAAAGCGACCGTTAAATCCGCGAGCGGAGATCGCCCATTTGTTCGAATCAATCCGGGCGACG
The DNA here is from genome assembly GCA_938048165.1 of uncultured Alphaproteobacteria bacterium. Taxonomy (GTDB): domain Bacteria; phylum Pseudomonadota; class Alphaproteobacteria; order MPNO01; family UBA2964; genus UBA2964. The sequence goes on from CALIBP010000197.1 coordinate 13,997, forward strand.
TTTAGGCCAGGTACATTGCGGCGCAGCTCCGGAATCGACGTAGCGCCGGATCGCCTAATATCTTCGCTGGTAATGACATGAACCGCTGCAGCGGACTCCGAAACCTTCTGCGATTTTTTGGATACAGACGTTACGTTAACATTCATCAGCTGCTCGAGGGAAAGCGCTGTGAGGTCGGCGGGTATTCCGGCGGCACCGCTCTGGCTAGCCGACAGAGCCAAAAAACCCCATAAAAGCAGGGCTTGGCGAGGTAATAAGGATCGGGTCAATGGCTGAGTCTCTGGCAGAAAGTTCTCTTGAAAGAGAGCGGACGCTCCCAGCAGCCATCGTTGTTTGTTAAGGTTAAGATAATGTTAAGGTTTTGGGCCGTCTTCCCACATAAAGAGGTTGCTCGCTCTATCCCTTCAACATCGAAACCGCATCCGCCGCCGGGACACAGCCAACAACATTGGCCATCATGGCGGTCGTGCAAAAATGCCCGATGGTATGGACGATGGTAATTACGCGTTGATTGCCAAGCGCGGCCTCGGCTGTTTTGAACCCGTCATCTGATAAATTGCCGGTCTCGAGAAGCTCTTTGGTGACGGCATAGACAGCGGCATCGTCGTCATTGTCAAAATCAGGCTGGGTGCCGTCATTGATCGCTTCGATTATTTCTTTCGATAGTCCTGCACCCATCGCGGTCTTGGCCTGTGCGCTCCAGGGATAGGATGCGTTCCAGTGCTTAACCGTCATCAGCGAAACGATACGGACCTGGGCATTGGTTATAGGGCAATCGAGCAGAAACGAACTCGAAACGTTATGAAGATCCCAGACCGGGCCGGAATAGGCGTAACCGATTGCCGGCCCAAAACCGACACGACCATTATTGCTGACGATCCGGTCATAAATAGCGCCTTGCGCGTCATCCATTTCCTCGCGGCTGAGGGGCGGTATTCTGGTCATGATTAGCTTCCCTATTCTGTCGTTTTAAAGCTTTGTCTTGCGCGTATTTATTCCTGCGGTAATTCGATTACCACGTTCTCGGGATCGTCGATTACTTTGAACGTCCGCATCGGAATCATGCAGGGCGGGGCTGTAACCTCGCCACTGCGAATGTCGAAACAGCCGGCATGAAAATCGCATTCAATAATGTGACCTTCGAGGAAGCCCTGTGACAACGATCCCGGTCCATGGGTGCAGAGGTCATCAAGCACGAAGAACTCACCTTCAACATGGAACACGGCGAGTGAGAAATCGTCTTTCTCGACCTTAAAACCCTCGTCTTCGGGGACATCGGATTTTTTGCACAAGGTTAGGGTAGCTGCGTCTGACATTACGGCCTCAATCTAGCTCAACATGGACTATAAATTCTGCGGTGGTGATAGCGGGAATTCCCCCGGATTTCACCCTCTTTTTTATCTGAGTTCCTAAATTACGCGATGACTGCCGACCGACAGTTTTGAAATCCGTCGCGTAGTTCATCCGAAATAAGGTTTCGGCCAATAAAAACCAGCCGTGATTGCCGGGGCCCTGAACCCCATTTCCCGCTAAAGTCACCTTCAGTCATCATATTGACCGCTTGCAGGACCAGCTTCCTGTCCTCGCCGTCAATCGAGATCACACCCTTGGTTCGCAGAATATCATTGCCGCGGCGAGACAGGAGGTCCTGTAGCCATTCCTCGAGCCGGTCCGCATCCAGGGGCGTATCGCAGGTTAGGGAGATACTGGTGATGCCGCTGCGATCGATATGGTCGTCGTGATGGTGATCATGCGTATGGTCGTGATCTTCATATTCCGGTGGTAGTTGCGCTTCAACGCGGTCCAAATCGAATCCATGCCGGTTGAGGACAACACTGGCCGAAACATCTGAGCGATTGGTCGGGGTGATAGGAGCAAACGGGTTGATCAGGCGAAGCTGTGTCTCAATATCTGCAATAGGGACAGTGGCATCACCAACTTTGTTCAGAACGATGTGATCACTGAACGCAATCTGGTCAGCGGCGTCTTCGTTCGTTTCAAGTTGATCAATTATATGAACGGCATCGATGACACACAGAACGGAATCCAAACGGCACTGCGCGCCAATGACCTGATCAATCACCATGGTCTGGATGACCGGGCTCGGATTGGCGAGACCGGTGGTCTCAATGATGATGCCATCGAGGTTTGGTTTTTCTGTCAGCAGAGAACGCATCGTCCGGATGAGGTCGCCGCGGACAACACAGCAGATACAGCCGCTACTAAGTTCAATGAGTTCTTCATCACCGGTCTCGATCAGATCACCGTCGATGCCGATATCGCCAAACTCATTAACGATGACCGCGAATTGCTGCCCGGAGAGGTCCGATAATATTCGGTTGAGCAGGGTGGTTTTGCCGGCACCCAAGAACCCGTTCAGAACGGTAACGGGAATCCGCGTGTCGTCGCTGGATTCCCGTGTCACGTTCAGTCCCGGCCTAAAGTTAGGCCCAGGGCATCATGGAGACGTGAATAACGTCGCCACTGCCGCCGACCGCATTGATCGCGTCATGGGTATCTTTGAGACCGAACTTATGCGTTGTGATCTGGCCGATGTCATAGCGATCAGAATTCAGCTGTTTTAACGCCAGCTCGCAACTTTCGTAATTGTGACCCCGTGCCGCTTTGACGGTGATGTATTTATTGCCGATCTTGCCCAGCGGGAAGTTCGGGAAATCCGGAACATCTTCGCCCTGGATCTGCAGCGTTCCGCCTTTGCGTTTCATAGCCTCGATACCGAGCAGAACCGGAATGGTACCGGCACCGGCTGTGCAATCGAGCGAGACATCGACGCCTTCGCCACCAGTGACTTCCATGATTTTCTCGAGCGGGTCTTCTTCCTCAACATTGATCACAACATCGGCGCCGAGATTTTTCGCGACCTGCAGCCGTTTGACGTCCTTGCTGGTGCCGGTCACGATGATCAGCGAGGCGCCCGCAGTTTTGGATGCAATCGTATTGCAAAGTCCCTGCTGGCCGGGGCCCTGGATCAGAACGCGGCTGTCGTAGCCGACGCCGCAATCAAACAAGGCCCATTGAATACCGTTGGCCATGGGTGTCACGACACCGGCATGTTCCGCTGACAATCCGTCGGGAACCTTATGGAGGACAGAGTTCCATGGCAGATACATATACTCTGCAAAACCGCCGAACAGATGCGGTGCGCGTTCGGCCAGCGTATAGCCAAAGCGCAGCCCTTCGGGGAAACGGCGCCAGTCGGTATACATGCACAGCCGGTACTCGCCCTTATGGCACCATTCGCAATCCATGCACCCGACATAATGTTCGGCAAAAACCATATCGCCTTCTTTAAGGCCACGCCGTTCCTGAAAGATTTTCCCGGCTTTCGCGATATAGCCGATATTTTCATGACCCATAATGACAGGGCCTTCGAACGGCGGCTTGGAATAAAACTTTACATCGGTGCCGCAGATGCCGGCGACCTCGACCTTCAACAGCGCGGCTTCCGGCGGGATATCCGGCATATCATATTCCCGAAATTCTGTTACTTGAGGCGCAACGCGAACGGCTGCATTTACTTTTTCGACCACGCTCATATCTCCCTTGGATGAAGTTGACTAACAACTATCAAAGCGGCAGGGTGCAGGCAAGACGGGCCGCGTATTTTCATTGCGTGTCCCGTGAAATCGGGCCCCTGCGGGCGCTGCGTGAGTGAGACCAGGTGTCGTTCCATGTTTAGACGGCTTGCCCCGGCGACAGATAACCTAAAAGACATTTCCCGGGTTGAAGAAATTTTGCGCGAACGGTTTCAGGTCGATCAGAACGAAATCATTCTGGTGTCTGAAGACCCCGGCACCAAGCCGGGCTTTCCGCCGTTTGAGACCAATATGATTTTCTGGAAAGACGACACCCGATACTGCCTCAAGGTTTTTGCCAGGGTCGCGGCAGTGACGGAACGCGATATTCCAGTCAAATGGTTATTACGGTCCCTTGAGGATACTGGCGAAGGCGATTGCTGTTAGGCGCTTGTTACGCCGTCGAGAAATTCAAGGACGCGTTGCGGGGTATTTTCTTCAGTCTGCTCATCCACCGGCACATCCCAATAGTCAGAACCGGTAATACATTCCTGTAAATAGCGGGCTGCGGATGTCGCATGGAAATCATCGGCCCCCGGGACAATCAGCGTTGGAATATCGAGGTTGAGCAGCTCTTCGGGCTCAGCGCCGGGGGCGGTATCGCGGTCAAACAGCCCCCGATACAGTGCGGTTACCGTCAGTAAATAGCGCGCCTGATCGAGCGCGGCATAGGTCTCGGCGAAGTCCGCCGAGTTGCGGATCGGTTGACCCCACGGTCCGCCGCGAGGATCGCCGGAGAAATTTTTGTCGTGGCTGTGCACCAGATCGACCACCGCCTGCAGGCCGTTTTCCTCAACGAAGGCGAGATGGCGGGCGAAGCGCTGGTGACTGCTGATGCGATATTTCGCGCCGCCGACTGGCCAGTAATGTACCATCGACAGAGTCCGTTCAGGATGGGCGACACCAAAAGCAGCAACCGGCGCGCAGCCCATACAGCCGCCCATGATATGCGCTTTTTCAATACCCAGCGAATCGAGCAACCCCGCACCCTGGCGAACAAAATGCTGCCAGGTGATGCGTTCTACACGACCGCCCGACTGGCCGTTCTCGCGGCGGTCAAACAGGATGCATTTGTATTTAGCCGGCAGATGATCGAGCAGCTTGATGCGCTTATAGACGCCGAGGTTTGACCATTGCTCAATGCGGGCATCAAAGCCGCCAGGCGCGTACATCAGGATAGCTGGGCCATCACCCATAACTTCATAACGAGTTTCGATTCCATCGGCGCTGATTATCGGCATAGCTCGGGTCTCTTTTATTAAGAAGGACGGCCTTTGTGTTCTTCAAACTTTTCTGCCCTTTAGGGGCATAGCTGTCAATGACGAGGCAAGAAGACAAAGCATAAGGATAAACCCTTATAGAGGGGTGCGATCGATTGACGTGCAAGAACAGTTCCTATAATTTCCGCGCCATCCAACGTAGCGCGTTGGCACAATTTTAGTGATATTGCCGTAAAGCCCCGAAACGGGTGCGTCGCCTTTATGGGCGCCGGTATTATAGTAAGACAAGGACCGGTATTATAGTAAGACAAGGAGACGGCTGATGCTTCGCAAGGAAGTAAACGAGTTACTGACCCAGACCGATAAAGGCACGCCCATGGGGGATTTGTTCCGCCAGTACTGGATGCCCGCATTATTGGCTGACGAACTTCCTGAAAATGATTGCCCGCCCGTGCGCGTCAAGCTGCTCGGTGAACCGATGGTTGCGTTCCGTGACACAGAAGGAAATTACGGGCTTGTCGAGGAATTCTGCGCGCATCGCCGGGTTTCGTTGTGGTTTGGCCGGGTTGAGGAAAACGGTATCCGCTGCCCTTATCATGGTTGGAAATATGACCATACCGGCCAGTGCGTTGATGTGCCGTCTGAACCAGAAGAAAGCGGCTATTGCCAGTCCATCAAGTTGCAAAGCTATCCGCTGATTAAAGTTGGTGACATTCTATGGACCCATATGGGAGACGCGGAAAACCGTCCACCAGAGCCCGAATGGGAATTCTGCACGGTCGCACCGGAACAAACTTTCTCCTCCAAACGTCTGCAATATTCCAACTGGCTGCAGGCCATGGAAGGCGGCATCGATTCAAGCCATGTGTCGTTCCTGCACGGCACCGGTCTGAACACCGATCCGTTGTTTGAAGGTTCCAAGGGCAACGAGTATAACCTCAATGATTTCAAGCCGATATTCGAAGTTGAGCCGTCAGATGGTGGCCTCTATATCGGGGCGCGCCGCAATGCTGAAGAAGGCCGCTATTACTGGCGGATCACCCAGTTTGTCTGCCCAACCTTTACGATGATTCCGCCGCGCGCCGATCATCCGCAGCATGGCCATTTCTGGGTGCCGATTGACGACGAAAACTGCTGGGCCTGGAGCTATGACTATCATCCAACCCGCCCCTTGAGCGAAAAGGAACGGCAGGCGCTTAAGGATGGTCATGGCATTCACAATGAGTATGTGCCGGGGACATTCATTCCCAAGCAAAACCGAGATAATGACTATCTGATTGATCGCGAAGCCCAGAAAAAGGGCATCTACTATTCCGGCGTCAAAGGCATCGCGATGCAGGATGCCAGCCTGCAGGAATCCATGGGCCCGATCTGTGACCGGACCCGTGAAAATCTGGTCTCAACCGATAACGGCATCATCATGGCCCGTAACCTGCTGCGCAAAGCGGTCACGGAGTTTCAGAAGAACGGCACCACGCCGCCAGGCGTCGATCCCACGCATCACCATGTGCGGTCAGTTGCGTCGGTCCTGGAACCTGATGAAAAATATGCCTTGGCTCTGGCGGATGCGCTTAAATCGGCCCCGGGCAAGGAACGGACGTCCGTTTAGTCGACCCATGTAACGCAGGACCTGGAAGACCACGATAAAACATTCGGGGCACTGGTTGGCATGAGTTCCAGCATGTTTTTGCCGGCTCTGACAATCTGTTTTATGCGATCCGGAAGAACGGTGATTTGCTCGCCTATCGTCATGACGAGAGTCAGAAATGGACGATGACCAGTCGCAAAATCGGCACCGGATGGCATCAATTCCGGCAGGTGTTTGCTGGAGGAAATGGGGTGATTTACGCAATCGCCCGCGACGGCAAGCTCCTCTATTACCGCCACAATCAGGATTTTGCATGGATGGTCAGCAGTCGCGCGATCGGATCGGGCTGGCAGAACGCTGATCATTTGTTTTCCACGGGTGGTGGCCGAATTTACAGCACCAGAAAAGACGGCGAGCTCTATTATTTTCGCCATAACACCGCGCTACAATGGGTTGTTGGAAATAAGGGTGGCATAATCTTTGGCGATGGCGGCTGGGATAAGGGGTTCGGCAAGCTCGTTCTGGGATCAGTTTCCAAAGATGCTCCATTACCATTGCGTCTGTCAGCAAATCACGCCTGGAACAGGATCGATGGCACAGCTATCGATATTGGCGCAGGACCAGAGGGCACTGTCTGGCACATTGCCGCAGATAAGGCAGCCTATGAGTGGCACGAGGGCAAATGGACCGATACCAAGGCCAAGGGTCTGGACATTGGTGTCGGCGCCGGTGGTCATGTTGTCGCAGTCGGCACCGACCGAAAGCCATATGAATGGGATGGCAAAAGCTGGAACCAGCGATCCGGTGCCGTTCAGGATAAGATCGATGTCGATCCGCAAGGCAATATTTGGATCGTCAAAGTCAGCAATGAAATCTGGCGCTGGGATGGCCGTCGCTGGCATCAGATGAAAGCTAAGGCTCTGGATGTCGCGGTCGGGCCGGGTGGCCGGGTGTTTGTCGTCGGTACGGACCGCAAAGGATATATGTTGGATGGCGGCAGTAAATGGCTGGTCAACCCGGCATCGGGCGGTCAGGCGTCGGTAATAGCTTCGGCGTCCGGGCCAATCGTCGTCAATACGGGCAACCAGATTTGGGCGGCGATGTAGGGCTTGTTCTAACGGGTCGGGACCATGGCGATGATTCCCAAATCCTGATCGCCGTCAGCCGCAACGGTCGCGGAAAATTTTTTGTACCGAGGGTACGTGATGTCGACACGATATTCGTGATCGGGGGACAGGTCTTTTAGCCATAACTCGCCGAAGGCATCTGTTTCGGTAGCGGTGATACTGCCATCCGTGAGATCGGTGGCGCTGACCGTCGCGCCGATAATGACCTCATCGGCGTCGACATCGATCACGGCGCCGGTGACCCATGGTTTTGGTAGGCCTTTCCAAAGAACGCGGGGCTTTGCCTCAAATTCGGGATGCAGGACTTCCAGTGCGGCATCGGTCTTGTCCAGATCATCGCCAAAAGAAATAGCTTCATGCGGGCAGACATCGACACAGCGCGGCAGCTCTCCTTCATCGACGCGATGGGCGCAGCCGGTGCATTTCTGCGCGATATTCAGCTCGTCGTTCTTGTAGATCACATCATAAGGGCAGGCAGGCTGGCAGTCGCCGCAGCCTGTACAGAGCTCGGCATCAATCCACACCAGCCCGTCTTCGCGGGTCTTGGTCGCTCCTTCCGGGCAGGCCGGGATGCAGGGTGCATCTTCGCAATGCTGACACATCGTTGGCAGGAAGTTCAT
>CALIBP010000198.1 GCA_938048165.1 uncultured Alphaproteobacteria bacterium
TATTCTCGGCTTCGGGAAACTCTAGCTCCAGCCCGTCATTGATTGTTGTTCTGGTCTTCATTTCACGCATGAGCCCGTAGCTGCGGGTGGGCACCACTAATTTTGGCATTGTTCATCCCTCAATATTCTTAAAACCTGATAACTCTCCATACAGCAAATACGGCGCGCCAGCAAAGTGCATGGGTTGTCCTATCGGTGTTTGAAACTGGACAAACACCGAGCTTTCCCAGCAAAATGCCAGCAACGAATGAATAGCAGCTACAAGACGGGGAGTATTACGATGGTTAGCAATATCAATGCCTTTGATGGCGACGGTCATGTCGAGGAATGGGAGGAGACATTCTCGGACAAATATCTTGATGCTGAATTTCGTGATCGCCGTCCCGTCGTTATCGAAACTGGCGAGAATGAGCGCGACTATAAATGGTTGATAGAAGGCGAAACCTTCCGCATTGGTGGCTCTCCGTCCAGTAAAGGCGGCGTTGTCTCGCTCGAGTATGAGAAGATGTCCAAATGGCGAGGTTCGCACGAAAGCGGTGAATTCCACAGCGCGGCGCATCGTCTTGAGGTCATGGATGCTGAAGACACGTTGATTTCCGTCAACTATCCAACGCTGCTATTACAATGGCCTATCGCCAAAGACCCGAAATTAAATCAGGCGCTGACGAGAGCCTATAATAACTGGGTTTGTGATATTTCCAGCCAGGCACCGGATCGACTGAAATGGGTCACGGTTATTTGCCCCAGCGATCCCGAAGAAGCCGCGCGCGAAATGATCCGGACCCAAAAGATGGGCTCAGTTGGTTTAATGGTCCTCGGTGAATATAACGAAAAGGGCCTCGATCACCCGGATTTTGAGATTATCTGGCAAACGGCCAATGATATCGGGATGCCGGTGAACGTTCATCCGGGCACTGGCGCGCTTAAAGCCTGGGAAGATTATCCAAGTGTCGCGGCTGACCAGTTCCTGATGTCAGTCGTCCGGGGCTTCAAGACGATTTGCAGCTCAGGCATTCTGGATCGTTATCCTGATGTTAAAGTCTCCTTCCTGGAGACCGGTTGTACCTGGGTTGATTTCGCTATCGAGGTGATGGATTTCACCCTCGATAGCATTCGTGAGCGAATCGAACATGATGCCTTGCGGGCAGAGCATATGCCGATCATTGAGCGGGGCCTGCCAAAGATGACTCCAGAGGAATATATTAAGGCTGGTCGAATCTTTATCGGATTCGAGGTCGATGACGATTTGCTACCCTATATGATCAACAAGTACGGCACGGATTGCTGGGTCTATGCCAGTGATATTCCGCATGCGCATCGTCTGGTCGATTCACCGAAACATGTGCTCAACCGGGAAGATGTGCCAGAAGAAGCCAAGGCAAAGATCCTGTGGCACGGCACGGCGAATCTTTATGGTCTTGATCTAGACGCTGCAAACACTGCTGCCGCTTGAAAACGCGCCCTTAGGGAGCGCATTCAGGAATTTTACGGTGATGTGTCGCCTGTTCATAGGCATAGGCAAAGTTGATCATATTGGCATCGTCATAGGGCCTGCCGAGGAAGGTGATGCCGCCGGGTAGAGAATCGGTGGTAAATCCGGCTGGTACGACAACTGACGGCACAAAGATTAGGAACGTATTGATATGTGGTGCACCCCATTGATCGATATAAGGCGGGTTTAGCCCGTCTTTGATCAGGGTAGGCTGATGCTCGACCGCTTTATGCACAATAGCATCGAGGTTGTGATCCGCCATCGTTGCAAGGAAGCGGGTCATCAACATATCGCGGGCATGCAGATATTCGCCAAATTCCTTGCTGGTATCCTCGTTTTTCCAGCGCGTGCGCACACCGTGGACAGTTTCCTGAAATAACGGCGAGGCCATAATTTTGGCACGGGTCTTAAACGGCGTATTGGCACCGCCAGCCGCGTAATCTTCAAAGGACTGGTTCTCCTCGGCATTGTTGCGAGCGCGCTTGTCCAGTAGCTCGTTCATACCAGGGATTTCGACGGGATCAACAATCACCGCTCCTGCATCGGCTAATTCACCAACCGCACGGTCAAAAAGGGCGGTGATTTTGGCAAAATCATCTGAATTCGGTTCGGTGCGGTGGCCCATCGGTGTCCGCATAATGCCGATCCGTTTGCCTTTCAAAGCATCCTTGTCCAGCAGGTCAGCATAGCTTTCTGGTGCTTTGCCGACGCCGCGAGCGGTGACGGGGTCAGCTGCGTCATAACCCACCATACAATCCAGCGTTTTTGCTAAATCCGTTACGGTGCGTGACATTGGGCCCAGGGAGCCGTTGATCATCGGCCATCCGGCATAGACGCCATGACGACTAACAAGGCCCGCTGTCGGGCGCATTCCCGCAACACCATTCCAGATTGACGGACGGCGTATCGAGGCAAAGCCTTCCTGACCAATGCACACAGTCGCGAAATTGGCAGAAACCGCGGCACCGGAACCGCCTGATGACCCACCCGCCGTGCGTTCAAGGTCATAGACGTTACGGGTAGAGCCATAGAGTGAGCCGTGCGAGTCACCTGCACCCATTTCACCAAGTGTTGCTTTGCCGAGGAAAATCGCGCCAGCTTCCTTGAGCTTGGCGGCAATCGTGCAGTCCCGCCCCGGATTATGATCCTTGAACAGTACCGAGCCCATGGTCGTGGGCATGCCATCGACATCTGCCTGATCTTTCATGAGCAGCGGAATACCGTGCAGGGGACCAACCATACCGCCATCGGCCAGCGCCTTATCCAGCCTGTCGGCGTCATCCAATGCATTGGGATTTATTGAGATGACCGAGTTAATTTTCGGCCCGTTCTTGTCATAGGCTTCGATCCGGTCGAGATACATCTGAACCAGTTGACGGGCGGTCAGGCTACCGTCTTGATAGGCAGCATGAACATCGGCAATCGTGGTGTCGATAATATCGAATGTATTAGATGAAGACATTTCGGTAACTCCCTAAAATTATTATATAGTATTATATTATTTTTTTTCGCGTTCTTTCTCTAGCTGACGCAGTGCACCACGCTGAATTTTACCGGTTGGGGTATGGGGTAACTCGTCGACAAACTCGATGGCACGGGGGTATTTAAACGCAGAAATTTGTGATTTAACGAAGTCCTGCATCTCTCTGACCAGCTCGTCCCCAGCCGCGCTTTTATCACGCAATTCGATGAAGGCTTTAACGATTTGTCCGCGGTCTGCGTCGGGTGAGCCGACGACGGCAACTTCACGGATAGCAGCATGTTCCATTAACACGGCTTCGACTTCGAGACCGGAAACGTTGTAGCCACCGGTCAGGATCATATCGTCGGTGCGCGCCTCATAAGAGAAATAGCCTTCCTCATCGCGGATACAGAGATCGCCGGAAAGGTTCCAGCCATCGCGGATATAGGCCTTTTGACGGTCGATATCATCTAGATAACGGCAGCCATTGGGGCCTTTGACGATCATTTGCCCAACTTCGCCGGGCTTGGTGTCGTTAAACTCATCATCAACCACGCGAACCTCAAAGCCCGGAACCGCCTTACCGATGAGGCCAGGGCGGATATCGTCACCCGAGGCGGAAATAAAGATATGTAAGAGTTCAGAAATACCGAGCCCGTTAATGATGCGAACACCGGTTTTCTCTTCCCAGCCATGAAAAACGGCGGGGGCGAGAGGTTCACCGCCAGCGATACACAGCCGCAGTGATGAGGTGTCGTACTTATCGATTTCATCGAGCATCAGCTTGTAGCCGGAAGGTGTAGAGAAACAAACCGTTGCTTTGTACTTTTCGATGGTCTGCAACAGAATTTCCGGTGTTGCTCTTTCAACTACGACAGTCGACGCCCCAAACCGCATGGTGTCGGTCATATAGGCGCATAGCCCGTACAAAAAGGCGATTTGCGGGCTGCCACAGACGATATCGTCCGGCTGAATTTTGACGACGTAGCGAATGAAGGTATCTGCAACTGCGAGAATATCGCGATGGAAATGCAGCGTGCCTTTAGGCGTGCCCGTTGAGCCTGACGTAAAGCCAATCACGCAGGGATCATCTGCAGATGTATCGACATTTTCGAAGGCTACAGATTTACCCGACATCGCCTTGTCCAGTGATTTGGCATCATCGCCACCGAAATAGAGAATTTCGCGCAAATCTTCGGATTTAGTACCCGCGGCAGCGATGTCGTCCGCTAGCTTGATGTCAGAAATAGCCAGGTTCACTTTGGCTTTTCCCATCATATAAACGAGCTCGCGTTCCCGCAGGACGGGCATGGTCGCAATCGCAATGCCGCCAGCTTTGAGTACCGCAAACCACGACGCGATAAGCATAGGATGATTGCCAGATCGCAGGATAACGCGTTCACCCGGCACCATACCGTAATCCTCGACCAGGACATTCGCGATCTGGTTGGCGCGTTCCATCAAGTCGGTATAGGTCCAGATGTCATCGCCAAAATAGATCATCGGCTTGGCGGCACAGCCATCTGCGACCATTTTATCGAGTAGTTCGGTCGCTACGTTCATGCGCTCGGGATAGGCGGCCAGTTCTGGCAGAACCGAATAATCCATCTCCGGCCAAAGCTCTTCTGGAGGCATATTATCCCGGATAAATGTGTCGATATGGGCAGTAGACATGAACGCGTAACCTCAAGGTGTTGATAGAGGCGCACATTAAGGAAAAAGGGTTGGTTGGAACAGGGGCGAATGTTAGTTTGCGCGCCAATTTACGAAACGAGAAAAAATGAATCCGCTTATTCAGTTAGAATTGATCCGCGAATCTCTTGTCGCCGTGGTCAATGAAATGCGCGCCAATATCATCCATTCGTCCTATGCGGCGATCATTTATGAGGGGCATGATTTCTCCTGCGCCCTGATGTCCGCTGATGGTCGACAGGTGGCGCAGGGGCTGGCCGATCATCCAATTCATATCTTTGCTGTGCCTTATTCAACACGCGAAGTGGTGAAGGCTTTTAAAGACGATATTCACGAAGGTGATTTGTTTCTTCACAACGACCCCTATACCGGCGGCACGCATCTGAATGATGTGTTGTTGCTGCACCCTGTGTTCAACGAGGGCAAGCTGGCACTTTTCGCGGCAATGCGCTGTCACTGGAACGATGTCGGGGGCATGACTCCGGGGTCGCTGTCCGGACGCGTGAAAGAGATTTATCAGGAAGGTATCCGCATAACTCCGACGCGTATTTGCGAAAAGGGCGTTATGAACCAGGCCGTTCTTGATGCGCTGTTTAATAATATGCGGGGGCCGGAAGAACGCATCGGTGACTTTAACGCCATGCTCGGCACGGGCCGTAAAGCAGCAGAACATCTGCAACGCCTATTCAAACGCTTCGGTGGAGATGCGCTGATTGATGGCGTGGAAGCACTGATTGACCGTTCCGAACGCCAGATGCGTTCGCGCATTTCCGACTGTCCCGACGGGGATTATTATGCGGAAGGGTATATAGAAAGCGATGGCTCGAATCCCGACCCCCTCGTGGTCCGGCTGAAACTTACGGTCGCAGGTGACTCGATTAACGCAGATTTCACCGGAACCTCGGCCCAGACCAATGGTCCGACCAATTGTGGACCGGCAATGGCGTTTAATGCCGTGGGTACGATTGTCAAAGCATTCCTCGATCCCAAGACGCCGATCAATAACGGCTCGTTCAACCCGATTAGCGTCACGGCACCGGAAAAGAGCTTTATCAATGCCCGTGAAACTGCCCCGTGCGGTGGTATGGCGGAAGTTAAGTTTCTGATCGACTCCGTTGTCGCTGCGGCCATGGGGCAGGTTGTGCCCGAGATGAGTGTTGGTGACCTCAAAGGCGGCGCTAACCATATCCATATTGCGGGGCCGCGCGAGGATGGCGGGACTTATATCCATTATGAATGGCCAGCGGGTGGCACTGGTGCTTCTGCGGGTGTTGATGGCAGTAACGCTGTACGAAGCTACAACGAAGGCGATTTCAACTCGATCCAGTCGGTTGAAACGGTAGAGTCGCAGTATCCGTTGCGGGTTGAACGCTGTGAGATTAGAACTGGTGCCTGCGGCGATGGTGCGAACCGGGGCGGTTTTGGCCTGCGGCGCGAATTGCGGGTGCTTGATGAGTCCGCGATGTTGTCAGTGTTGTCTGAGAAGAATGTCATCCCACCCTATGGCGTTGCCGGAGGCAGTAACGGGGCGGCAAACCGGTTTGTAGTTGAACGCGATGGCAAAGTCATTCAGCCGTCCGATGTACCCGGTAAGGTTTCCGGCTTTGCTCTGGTTACCGGCGATATTGTTCGTGAAGAAACAGCTGGCGGTGGCGGGTTTGGCGACCCGCTGACCCGTGATCCCGCGCTGGTGGCCGAGGATGTTGCTGTTGAATATTTGACGGCAGAACAGGCTGAAGCGCGCTACGGCGTTGTATTTGGAGCTGATGGGGCCATTGATGAGGCGGCCACAGCGGCGAAACGCAAGGAATTGGCAGGTGCCCGTGAGACCGTGACGCTTGAAATCGCCAACGAAGACGATATCGATGGTCCTCGTCGTCGGATTGCTGTTCCGTCAACCCTGGCAAGAAACCTCGGCATCTCAGAAGGTGACTTGGTTGAATTGCGTGGCAAGGCGGTCGCCCCCCTACGTGGTTGGGCCCGTGTCACCGAGGGGACGGAGTCTGTTCTTTCGATTGGCCCCGCAGGCATGCGGCTGTTGAATGCTGATCCCGGTGACGGGATAGAGATACGCGCTGTCCACGCGGCTCCGGCAGGAGTGCTGTCATGATCGATAGTTCACAGCGTTATCTTGTCGGTATCGATGTTGGTGGGACCTTTACTGATATCCTTTGCCTCGATATTGAAAACCAGACTTTGTTGTCTGCGAAAACGCCGTCATTGCCCGGTAAGCAGTGGGAAGGCGTGCTGAATGCGCTCGGCGAGCTGGGTATCGCACCCGCTGATATCCGTGCCTTCGTGCATGGAACGACGATTGCCACCAATGCGCTTCTAGAACGCAAGGGTGCCAAAACGGCAATGATCACGACCGAAGGATTTCGCGATACGCTGGAAATCGGCCGGACACGTCGCTTGATCGGCGGGCTGTTCGATATTAAGTTTGTCCGGCCAAAGCCGCTGGTTGATCGGCCATTACGGATTGAAGTTCCTGAACGGACCGCTGCGGATGGAGAAATTCTCAAGGATATCGCCGATTATGACTTTGGGCCGCTTGCTGAACGCCTGAAATCCGAATGCGTTGAAGCCGTTGCCATTGGTTTTGTGAACTCATACGCGAATGACAAGACCGAACACGATGCTGCGGCTGTCCTTGGTAAAATGCTCGATGATGTACCGGTTTGTTACTCGACCGATGTTGTCGCAGAGCAGGGCGAGTTCCATCGTTTCTCAACCTGTGTGCTGAATGCCTATCTGACACCGGTCGTAATCAAATATCTTGATACGCTGGCCGGTGAACTTAATGACAAAGGCGTGAAAGCGCCGGTGAACATTATGGGCTCCAACGGTGGGGCGATGACTCTGCCGCAGGCGGCGAAGTTTGCCGCAGGGACGTTCCTGTCAGGGCCGGTTGGTGGCGCAGGTGGCGCTGTTCGAATCTGTGAGATGGCAGATGTGCAGGATTGCATAACCTTTGATATGGGTGGCACATCGACTGATGTGGCGCTGATCTATCAGCGGACACCGCGGATAAGCCATGACAATCAGATTGATGCCTATCCGCTGCAGGTGCCGCAGCTTGATATTCACACAATCGGGGCTGGTGGTGGTTCCATCGCCTGGGTTCAGGAAGATGGCACACTTGAAGTCGGACCACAAAGCGCCGGTGCTCTGCCAGGGCCGGCCTGTTATGGGCGAGGCGGCACGGAGCCGACAATTTCCGATGCCAATCTGGTGCTCGGCCGGTTGCCGACCGAGCGTACACTTTCTGGTGGACTACAGCTTGATAAGGCGGCTTCTGAAGCTGCCTTTACTGCTTTGGCTGAAAAGCTTGGTGGTGGTGATATTGTACCGCTTGCTGACGGCGTTCTTCGGATTGCGGTTGCCAAGATGGCGGGTGCCGTTCGGGAAGTATCTGTCCATCGTGGGTTTGATCCGCGTGATTTTGCGCTGCTGGGTTTCGGCGGTGCGGGACCGATGCATGTCTTCCTCGTTGCTGAAGAATTAGCTGTGCCGCAGGTGATTGTCCCCCGCTATCCGGGTCATCTGTCGGCACTTGGTCAGCTGCTGGCCGATCAGCGGCTTGATTCAGTACGGGCCTGGGGTGGCAAGCTCAGTGCGGTCGATCCGGCAGAGCTCAAGGTTCCAGCGGACGAGATGAAGGCTGACGCCAGTAAGTCCCTAACGGAAGCAGGTTTTGGGTCCGACAAACAAACCCACAGCTTCACGGTTGATATGCGCTATGTCGGCCAATCCTATACGCTTTCCGTTCCGCTGGATGAAAACGCTTCGGAATGGGATGATGTTCGTAGGGCGTTTGCCCAGCGGCATACTGAGACGTTTGGCCACGCCGATGAGAATAATGATGCGGAGATCGTCAATATTCGGCTGGTGTCTCTCGGGATTGTCGATAAGCCGACGCTGGCCTTCACCAGTGGTGACGGCAAGGACCTTATTGTTGAAGAACGCAAGGTCTGGTTTGGCGATGACTGGATGGATTGCCCAATCTATAATCGTGATCGCATGCAGGCGGGCTTCTCGTTGGTTGGTCCGGCGATCATTGAAGAATCGGGCGGCACCTCAATCGTTCCGCCTGGCTGGAAGGTCACTGTCCTGGAAGCGGGTTCGCTTGATTGCCGTAATCCTCAGGTTAATAGCTAACTATGGCGATCCTGCCGACACGGGGACTGGGCCTTATCGTTTCGGCAGGAAACCGTACAGTTGAACCCTATTTCCGCAAGTTTGGTCCGGAACAATTAGGTGTCTTTGCAACGCGCATGCGCATGGGGTCGGGCGGTGGGCGGACCATGGATGAAATTGCGGAAGACGCGACGGTGGCGGCTAAGCTTCTAACCGATGCAAAAGTCGATGTGATTTGCCTGCAGGGCACTGGAATTATTATGGAGCGTGGTCCGTCCGGTGAAGCCGAATTAATTGCCGCGATCTGTAAAGCCACATCGACGCCGACCTATACCGCGACACAGGCAGCAGTCGAGGCACTTAAGGCTTTGGAGTTAAGAAAGATCGTTCTGATCCACCCGCTTGGTGAAAACCCGATGGCACGTGAACAGGCTTATTTGGAAGAACTTGGTATTTCGGTGGTCCATTCGGTAGGGCGGGGTGGACGCGAACAGTCGGCCTCCGTCCCGTCGCAAGCATGGGTCGATCTGGCGCAAGAAAATGATCGACCGGAGGCCGACGGGTTTTTTCTCAGCGGCTCTAATACCACCATGTTCGAGGCAATAGCGCAGATCGAAAGCGCGTTCGGCAAGCCCGCCATCACCAGCGTTCAGGCGTCGCTATGGGCTGGCGCCAGACGGGTTCTTGGCATGGGGAATGCATATGAGACGCCTCCAGCCGGGGCAGGCCAACTTTTCACTGTTGGTTAGGGTAACATTA
Source organism: uncultured Alphaproteobacteria bacterium (assembly GCA_938048165.1). Classification (GTDB taxonomy): domain Bacteria; phylum Pseudomonadota; class Alphaproteobacteria; order MPNO01; family UBA2964; genus UBA2964. Next base: position 9,543 of record CALIBP010000198.1, read on the forward strand.
TCACGCCACCATTGATGGCGATTGCCTGTCCGGTAACAAACGCTGTGTCGGGCCCAAGCAATACAACGACCATTCCAGCCAAATCATCCGGGTGACCAACGCGACCAAGTGGCACGCCTTTCCCTCGTTCGCGCAGGTTTTCGAGCGTGACTCCACCTGCTTCAAGTGGCTGCCGAGTTTCTGAAACACCGGGAATGATCGCATTGACGCGAATGCCGTGGCTGGCCCATTCCTGCGCCAGTGTTTTGGTCATGGCGATTATCCCGGCTTTCGAACAGGCATAGTGAATACCATTTTTGGCACCCTGAATGGCTCTGCCGGAGGAGAGACTGATAATATTACCCCGTCCATTTTTAAACATGGCTGGTGCAAAGGCCTGGGCCGTCAGAAAAGATCCGGTGAGGTTTACTGCCAATGTCCGATTCCACATCTCGAGAGGAACCTCTGCCGCCGGGGACCTAGGGTGAATTCCGGCATTGTTGATCACGGCGTAGACAGTTTTGAATTTTTCAAGAACGGTCTGGGCGGCTTCAGATATATTCTCGGCATCACCCATATCGCAGTGAAAGAACTCAGCTTCTGCGCCGAGGTCACGGCATGCAGCGGCAGTCGCTTCGCCTTCTTCGTCGATCAGATCCCAGACTGCGAGTTTTGCGCCTTCCCGGGCCAAACGGAGGGCGATGGCACGGCCAAAACCTCTGGCTGCTCCGGTAATAACAGCGACATCGCCTCTTTTTAGCCCATCCCGAACAATTTCATTGCCGCCTTGCTCAATCGCGTCGTCGAGGTCTGGAGAATTTATATCGGTCACACCTTTCTCCTTAAAGCAGTCGGGACGGGGCGTCGTCTGGTGGCGTCACGTCGAAGGCATTCGCTGTGCAGCAGGTCATGGCGAACGATCCAATCTTAGCCACCAGGGCAACCAATTCGACCTCGGAGAATGCGGCTTCTGCCTCAGCATAGGTCGCATCGGTGATGCCTTTATCTTCCAGCATTTCCTTGGCGCATTTATGGGCGAGCATCTCACGGGCATCTGTAATTGGCGGCCCGGTCTGGGCATTGATGGCATCAATGATTTCCTGATCGAGTCCGACCTTCAGCGAAGCGCGGACCTGAACCGCCCACGGGTACTTGGCATTCCAGAAGCGGGCAATTGTGAGGATGGCAATTTGCTGTTCGCGTTTCGTCAAAGAAATTTCAGCGAGGCTGCTACCAACCGCCTGTGTTGTTCGCATAAGCTCGGGAATTCTGATATATGCGAAGTATGGACCGCCAAGCGGTCTTCCAGATTCCTTGGCCTCGTCATAAACGGCGCCTTGTTCTTCATTCATCTCTTCACGCTTCAAAATGGCGATACGTGTCATGGTGGTCTCCCTAGTTTTTCTATGGTTTTCGGCTTACGCTTAGTTTGCGCCAGACTAACGCAATAAACAAATGGCGACAGCGATCAAGAGGGAGCGGAAATGACTTATCAGGATATCAAATACGAACTCGAAGACGGAATCGTGACAGTCACGATGAACCGTCCCGATGTTATGAATGCACTTTCAGAAAATCTGGAGGCCGAAATACATGCGGCGTTCGATCAAGCCGATGCGGACCCCGACGCCAGGGTTATTATTTTGACCGGGGAGGGTGCCGCCTTCTGTGCCGGTTATGATCAAAGCCCAAAAAAAGACGGCAAGAAAAAAGGCGACCCAAGCGGTCGGTCGATTGCAGATTTCATCGAGGGCTGGCAACGCAATGACAGCAAGATTTCCGATAAATGGGTGCATATGTGGAAGCTGGGTAAGCCGATTATCGCCGCCGTTAATGGCTGGGCGATGGGCGGTGGCTTCTGGTATCAGCTCGCCGCCGATCTCACGATTGCTTCCGATAAGGCGGTGTTTGCTCAGCCGGAGGTTCGTCACATATCGAACACCAGCTATCTGTTTACAGCCTTGTGTGGCTGGAAGGCGGCTAATCGTTGGGGGCTGACGGGGGATCATTTCGATGCCGAAGAGGCCTTTCGCATTGGCATGGTCAATGAGGTCGTGCCGCATGAAGAGCTCATGAAGAGGAGCCGTGAGCTGGCAGCACGCATCGCGTTGGTTCCGGAACCAGCGGTACGACTCAACAAAGCAATTGCGATGCAGGGGCTGCAAGCCTCAGGTGTTAACGCGTCCTTGCTTCTCGAAGGGGCGCTTGGGGCACTGGCGCATTCGTCACATAACGAGCATCGGGAAGAGCTCTACAAGACCATGCAGGAAGACGGTGTCCGAGCCTATCTGCAAAAACGGGATGGGCCGTTTCAGCCAGAACCGATGGGTCCGCGCTCTGCGGCAGCAATTGCTGCAAAGAAAAACCAGAAATAGGCTAGAGGTATATCAGTGATCGGTGTTTAATTGCGGCAATTAATATTTAGGGAGAGTTTTCGATGCATGAATGTCGTGCCGCCGTCATAACTGAACATAACAAGCCGCTGGAGATCCAGAAGGTGCCAATTCCCGACCTCGATCCGGGGGCGCTGCTGGTCAAGATTGTGGCTTCGACTCTCTGCGGCACGGATGTGCATCGCTGGCACGGTCCTTTGGGCGGCAGTGACAGCCTGCCGATTATTACCGGCCATGAACCGTGCGGTGTGATTGAAGACATTAATGGCGACCGTACCGATATTCTCGGTAATCCGCTAAAACGCGGTGATCGGGTTATCTGGTCCTATGTTGCTTGTGGTTCCTGTTATTACTGCAGCGTCGCGGTGCAGCCTTGCATTTGCCGGGGACGGGCGAGCTGGGGCCATAACCGGTGCGACGAATTCCCTTATCTGCTGGGAAGCGTGTCGGAATTTATGTATGTGCCACCGGAATGCCTAATTATTAAAGTTCCCGATGACGTTTCTTCGGCATCGGCTGCTGCAGCGGCCTGTGCGTACCGGACGGTCATGCATGGCTATGACATGCTGGGCGCGATCAAGGATCATGAAACCGTTGTCATTCAAGGGAGTGGACCGCTAGGGAACTTCGCGACAGCAGTTGCCAAGGATCATGGCGCCAAGAAGGTTCTGACGCTCGGCGCACCTGGCCATCGTTTGGAGGTCTCCAAAAAGATGGGCGCCGATGACGTCCTTAATATCGAGGAAGTCACGGACGCTCAGGATCGCAAGGACTGGGTAAAGGACCATACCGATGGCCGTGGTGCTGATATCGTTATTCAGGTAGCGACGAATGCCGCAGTGGCGGAAGGTCTGACGATGCTGCGTGATGGCGGACGGTATCTAGATATCGGTGCAGGTGGCAAAGGCACGATTGCGGTTGAATCCATGCCGCAGGAAATGACCTATCTGACGGTACGATCCGGGGAGCCCCGTCATTGGTTGCAGGCAGTTGAGTTCCTGGCAACGCGTCGTGACCGGTTCCCCTTCGATGACATGATCAGCAAAAGCTACAAGCTCGAAGAGGTCAATGAAGCGATGAGCGCGATGGCCAATTTCGAAGTCGTGAAGCCGGTCATCAACTTCTGACCATAAAAATTAGGCTATAAAAAATGGCGGAGGTCTTAGGCCTCCGCCTTTTCTTTCATATAGGCTGCCGCTGTATCCTCGACGATTGTTCCCTTGAAGAAATTCGGGTTCATACCGCAATGCATGTCGACGATATTACCAAAGGAGAAATCCCGGAAATCATCGTCTGTCATGAAACCTTCATCGACCATTTCATAGGCTTCGACCATAACCTTGGTCATGTCGGGAACGTCCCAGTGACCAATATCTGAGCCGAGAATGGCCTTTAGTTTGATGCCATAGTGATTGTACTTGGTGTCAAAGGCGAGCCCGTTGAGACTGTCATCCGCTTCACAGCCAAAATAGAAATTATTGGCGAATATATCGCGGATTTGGCCCGGTTTGGTAATCCCCGCTGGCGTAAAGTCATCAACATCTTCTGGAGGTACAGGCAGGCGTGATGATGCGGGATGATCGGGATCCGCCCGGATACGCTCAGGTGTTAGATATTCGTTGCCGTATTTTTCAAACTTTTCGACAAGAAGATCGACGTCGAGCTGCGCGGGATCGAGATTTTGCGCGAGGGCGCGGACATTCCGTTTCTCCCAATATTCGAACAGGCTGTTATACAGGTTAGATGCCCAGGCGGCACCGCCCTCAAGGAAGGCAAATTTCAGGGTCGGGAATCGACTGGCAACACCACCCATCAGGATCGACCGACAGAAATATTCGCTGCCCTTACCGAAGCTTCCGAGGGAATTGTAGACATAGTTCGATGGCGAGCCGTGGAGTGTGCCGCGTCCACGCGTTGAATTATGGCAGGTTGGGGCAACTCCGAGCTCGACGCATTTTGCCCAGACCGGGTCGTACTTATCTCCTTGGTCAATTGCCGGTGACGTCGTCGCCATCGAATATTCTGCAAGTTCCGGTGCGTTCTTGACGACTTCCGGGTGGGGTACCTGGATCTGTGTATTCATCACAATGGCTTTGAGGCCGAGTTCTTTTACGACAAATTCAAGTTCGGCGATGGTTTCTTCCGGTTTGTGAATGGGAATCACGGCGGCCGGGGTAAGCCTGTATTCGAGCCCCTTAAACATGTCGGCATACATTGTGTTCATGGCGCGATAGACAACCGGCCGCAATTCGTCATCAGCAATTCGCAAAACGCCCAAAGCCTGTGTCCCGTAACACACCCCGAAATCGATTCCGGCCTCATCAAGCCGTTCCATATAGAGCTTCGGAAGCATTGCGGTGGCACGGTCGATACTGGCAGGGCCTGAATTTCCGACCCAGACCGCGCGGCGTCCTGGAGCGCTTGAGGTACCTTTCAGATATTTTTCATATCGATTGGCGATATCAGCACCGCCGACCTGTTTGACGAAGTCGAGAATGGCGAAGGTGCATTCGATCATATGGCCGTCGGAATCGACGACGGGGTGATTCAATTTTGCGCGAATGTCGGCACCTGATGTGCCAATGGCGTGACCGCTCATGTGATTTTGCTCCCGGAACAAGATTTTCGTGTTGTCTGAGAGTGTAACCGATAAATCTTGATCGGGGAAAACCCCCATATTGCATTCAACAGCTTGTACTCTACGAAACAGGCCTTTAGGTTTTCGTCATATCCCATTCGAGGCAATTGAAAAGGAACGAGAGATGACACCTGCCGACACGGCAAACGACCAGAATGCGCCGGGCGCGATGAGCCATGACGAATACTATAAAATAGCAGAAGCGGTTTTGCCGGGCGGTGGACTTGGCGGCTATTCATTGCCTGCAGATGTTCGTTTTGTCATTCATAAGGGCGAAGCCGGGCGATTGCAGGATGTGCGCGGTAAGTGGCTGATTGATTATGTCGGCGGTGCGGGTGCCCTTATTCTGGGCCATGCATTCCCTTCGGTTGTCAAAGCCGTCCAAGAGGCAGCACCAGACGGCTTGCATTTCTTCGGCACCTTGAATGAGCGGGCGGTACAGCTTGCGGAACAGCTGGTTAAAGCGATCCCCTGTGCGGACAAGATCGCCTATACGACAACCGGGTCAGAAGCGACCTTCTATGCAATGAGGATTGCGCGCGCTTATACGGGACGTAGCAAAATTCTTAAATGTGAAGGTGGTTATCACGGTAACCACGATTATTCGAATTTTTCGGTGTCACCGCGCGCCGCATCAAATTTCCCCTCTGGCCAGCCAGATACGGCAGGTATGCCAGCCAATATGTCCGAGAACGTATTGATCAGCCCTTATAATGATCTTGATGCAGTGCGCGAGATCGTTAAAGCGAATAAGGATGATCTGGCGGCTGTTATTATTGAGCCAGCGCAGCGTATTATTTTCCCGAAGGATGGATATCTCGAGGGGCTTCGCGAGATTTGCGATGAGAACGATGTTCTGTTGATTTTCGATGAGGTCGTGACAGGTTTTCGTCTCGGTTACGGCGGGGCACAGGCCTATTTTGGCGTGACACCAGACCTCGCCAGTTACGGTAAAATTGTTGGCGGCGGTGGGCCGGTTGGTTGCGTGGGAGGTCCTGCCGAAATCATGGAACAATGTAACCCTGTAAATCGAGGCAAGCCGAATTACGCTTATATCAATGGCACGCTGCATGGCAATCCGATTGGTTGCGCCGCCGGTTTGGCGACACTTGAAGAGTTGCGTACACCGGGCTTCTATGATCGTCTGCATAGCCGGGCCGGGGAAATTCAACGTCGCTGCCAGGAAGTGCTCGACGCGCATAAATTACCGGCATTGGCTATCGGCCGGGCATCGCTATGGCAAATCGTCTTTATGGATAAAGAGCCAGAAGACTTTGGCGATTTCATTCAGGCCGATATGGCATCGACCCGTGAACTGGATCTGCATCAGATGCGCAATGGCCTCTACGTGTTGCCATCGGTCAGACGGTTCGTGTCATCAGTACATTCCGATCAGGATTTTGAAGACACTGTGAAGGCGCTAGATGCCGCCTGCAGTGCAATGAAGTGAACAAATAAAATAGGCAGTTAAGATGAAAGATACGAAAGGGAACGCCGTTCTGTTCTCCGAAATGACGCCGCCGGCGGGCCGCGAGGATGAATTCAACGATTGGTATGACGGCCATCATTCGCCAAGCCATGTTCAGGGCGTGCCGGGTTTTATCAGTGCGATGCGCTACCAGTCGCCAGCGGGCCCGCATTTTCTGGCGGTTTATGAACTCACTGGGCCGGAAGCGCTAGAACATGAAGAATATAAAAAGCGAAAGCTGACCCCGGATAATCCTACCTACGAGATGCTGAAATCTGTCTCAGGATTTACCCGCTATATCGCAACCGAGCAGTTTACACTGGGGCCAAACGGAGACGTAGAGGCACCGCTCGATGCTGCCGTTATTTTCTGTGCATTATTTACAGTTCCAATGGAATCGCGCGGTGAATTTGAGGAATGGTTCGATACCGAGCATGCCCCGATGCTGCAGAAGAATGAGGGTTGGTTGTTTTCGCGGCGTTTTGACATCGTTGAACATGACCCCGAGCCCCATACGCATTTAATCATTCATTATCTCAGCGGCCCAGGGGCGCTGGAAGCTCCAGAGCGCGCGGCGGCATCTGATACCGAATGGCGGAATAAACTTGCAGAGGAACCCTGGTTTAACCCGACTGTTGTGACCTATCTGCGGCGGAACAAACGTTTTCTTAAATCCGGCTGATTGCCGGCATCTCACATGGGAGAGTTAAATTGACGATTTCCAATAAGGACACCTATGAAAAGGGTCTCAATATTCGTCGCGAAGTGCTTGGCGCTGAATATGTTGACCCTAACATCGAAAAGGCGTCACAGGATGATTTTCACGGCGCGATTCAGGACGTTGTCACGGAATATTGTTGGGGCATGGGCTGGGGCCGGGAAGGGGTGCTTGATCGTAAGACCCGTTCGATGCTGGTGCTGGCAATGCTGACCGCTCTTGGTAAGCCGACCGAATTAAAAGCACATACCAGGGGCGCGCTGCGCAACGGATGCACAGTCGAAGAAATTCGTGAACTGCTGATGCATGCCACTGTGTATTGCGGTATTCCTGCGGGTGTTGATGCTTTCAGAAACGCGAAGGAAGCCATCGACGCGTGGGAAGCTGATCAAAAGTAACGAGATTTGCGAGGGTTACTGGCGGAAAAGCTGTCCGTAGCCCTCGATCTTGTCGTTGATACCTGCACGCCGAAGGGCACCCCAAAAGGACGCCGTATTGCTCGTGATGACGGGTTTGCCGAGATCTTTTTCAAGGTCTTCGACGATCCCAGCGGAACCAAAATCGGTGCAGCAGATTAGGACGGCTTCGGCGTCATCGCGGTCGACAGATTTCGCATGCGCAAAAATTTCGGATGGTGACACACGCGACATCTTTTGAATTTTCTCTAATGTTCCGCCGAGCCCAAGACCTTTCATCGCCGATACCTCGAAACCATGGCGTTCGATAAAGGCGCATTCTTTTTCGTTTGTAGCATCGGTATAGGGTGTCGCCATCGATAGCCGTTTGATCCCCATCGCTTTTAACGCGTCGAGAATAGCCCCCGCTGTCGATATTGCGGGTTTGCCCGAAGATTTTTCCATAGCCCCGATAAGCCGGTCAGCAGGACAGATCATCGATCCGGAAGTACAGCCATAGGCGATGACGTCGGCTCCTGCGGCTGCTAGTCCTTCTGCAGCCTCGCCAGCATGGGACAACATATCCTGAAAATCATCTTCCGCAGGATTACCGTGGAGCGGAACGCGGGTGAAATGGACAGTTACGCCATCCGGCTTCATTCGATTAAATTCTGTTTCGTTGGTCGTGTTACTGACCGGAATGATAGTGCCAATTCTGGCGCGCCAGCTTGCGGGGCGTTCTTCCATTGAAATGCTGTCTTTTGTGGTTTAGCGGATTGGTTGAATTTTGCTGCTGCCATCCTTCATTTCGATTTTGGCTTTAGCTCGCAGGTCCGACATGATTTTTTCAAAAATTTTGTCCTGAAGACTGGCACGAATTTTTGCGGAAGCCTGCTCATAATTCTCTTGCCCTGCGACCCGGCGTTCTTCGACTTTGATTACATGATAGCCAAACTGGGTTTTTACTGGCGTATCGGTAACCTGACCATTTTCCAGTGCGAAAGCCGCTTTGGAAAAAGGCGGTACCATTTGACCATCAGCGAAAAATCCAAGGTCACCACCATTTTTACCGGAAGGGCCAGTAGATTTTTCCTGCGCTAATTTTGCGAAGTCTGCGCCTTTCTTGAGCTGAGCAATGATGGCGTCTGCTTCAGCTTTGGTCTTGACCAAGATATGTCGTGCCCGAACTTCTTCCCGTTTGGGCTGGAGGGCGATGGATTTCTGATAAGCGTCACGAACTTTTTCCTCCGTCAGTTCCGCTTCCATGATCCTCGACAGATAAGCTTTATTTAGCAGGCTCCGCTGAATGGCTTTAATCCGCTGTTTAACGTCCGGATCTTTGTGTAGTCCCTGTTTGCGTGCCGCATCAGCGACCAGCGTTTGCTCGACCATTCGTTCGACCAATTGGCTCCGAATTTGAGCATAGGGGACTTGCTTATATTGTGGCGGCAAGGTGTTGTAGAACCCGCTGATATCGGATTCCATAATCGCATTACCGTTGACGGTCGCGACGACGAAATCCTTTGATGCTTCGACAGGTTTGACCTGTGCTGATGATGGCGACGCTAAGGTGATGGTAAGGGCGCAACACACGCCCGCGAAAATAGCGCGGTTCATGGCGCACTCCAGCTGGTTGGGGACAAATATGTCTGAGCAGTTTCGCAGAACTGTATAGCGATGCCAATAGCTTACCGATAGCGGTAAACCGATTGTGTAGAACAATTTATATAACTTGCCGTTGGTCGGCCGTCGTTTGTCTAGCTTTTCGCTTCGCTGATAAACCGATCACCAACTGCTTCATAAAGATGGTTGCTGCCCTGAAACCACGGCTCTTGGGCAAGTTTTTTACGCCAGTCGGTGTTTCGGGCGGCATCACGCTCGGCAGAGGAAAGCGCTGCGTCAGCATCAGATAGGTAGTGTAGTGCCAAATGCGTCCATGGCTGTGGATCACCATCAGTTATCTCAAAGCGCCGGACTGCTTTCCATTCGGGGCATTTCAGCAGCATTGGAGTGTGTTCTTCGTCGTACCACTTGTTGAATTCTTCGGCGCGCTCGTCAGGCACACTGAAGAAAACCGCATAAACATAGGCCTCATCGAGAACATCGTCCGTAACGCCGTCTTGTCGCGTGTCACTGATTTCATTGCCAATATAGCGGCTGTAGTTTTGGACATTAGAGAGCATCCACGCGGTCTGCGCGTTGGGCTGGGCCCGAACTTTCTTATAGGGAACGCTCTCCAATACTTCTTCGGACGCAATTTCATAAACTGCGAGGTAGGTGGGTCTGTCGGGATCCCGGTACCGTTGGGCGCTGATAAAGCCGTCAACCTGGGTGCGGGCTGGGATATGATGGGTATCATACCAGTGATTGAAATCGTCTTCCCAATCTTCGTCGGGGGACATTTCCGTAAATAAGATCGTGGCGCCCTTCAACGCCTGCCTCCTTCATCTTCAATGAGTTGAGTGTGGCTCATGGTCTGTGCTTCTTTAATACTGCACCATTGTTCGGTTTCTGCAAAGAGCACATTAAATTTATGTTTGGACGTGGGTAATATCCGGCGAATGGTATTTCCCTTGTAGGGCCCAGCAGGCTATATGTTTAGTGCGGACGTAGAATGCATATCGTTTGAATTCAGAAGGCGGGATTAGCCAAAATGGATGGATCGTTTCAGAAAAGTGGATTGGGGTCCCTTGTCGACGACCGTGTCGATGAAGGTGTCTTCCGGGTGGACCGCTCGGTCTATACCGATCAGGGTATTTTCGAAGCGGAAATAGAACGCATTTTCGAGAAGGGCTGGGTCTATCTGTGCCATGAAAGTCAGGTGCCTGAAGCCAATTGCTACTTTGCCACTGATGTTGGTCGTCATCCTGTCGTCGTAGTCCGTCAAAAGGATGATAGTCTTGCCGCCTTCATAAATGTCTGTTCGCATCGCGGGGCGTTACTGACTCCTAAAAAACAAGGCAAGGCTGCGACGTTAACCTGCCGATTTCATGGCTGGTCCTATAGCTGCGATGGGCGTTGTGTCCGGATCAAGAACGAAAAAGAAGGCTTTGGTGAGGATGGTTTTGATCGTTCGCAGTACGACCTCAACCCAATTGCAAAACTCGCAAATTATCGCGGGTTCGTTTTTGGTTCCCTGGTTGAGGAGGTGGAGCCGATTGAGAAGTATTTAGGGGCGGCGGCGACCTGGATCGATTTGATGGTCGAACAATCGCCTGAAGGGCTCGAAGTTGTGCCTGGTAATTCGACCTATGTCATTCGCGGCAACTGGAAGATGCAGCTTGAAAATAGTGTCGATGGTTATCACGTATCAACCGTGCATCGGGTCTTTGCCTCGACTGTGCGTAATCGCGAAGAACGCGAGAGTCTCCAAGGGCTGAAACAGACTGAAGGGGGCAGACTCGTCGGCATTGTGCCGTCTGGCGCCTATGATCTCGGCAATGGGCATATGTCGATTTGGGCACAGCATACGACCCCTGAACGTCGGCCTATTTTCAAAAAGAAGGAATGGCTGGAAGAAAATCTGCCGGCAGCCCATGTCGAATGGATTTTGGAAAAGGGCCGAAATCTGGCTCTGTTCCCAAATGTCATGCTGATGGATAATCCGTCGACACAAATCCGCTATGTTAAACCGATTTCGGCCGATCGTGCAGAAGTCACTGTTTATTGCATTGCCCCGGTCGGTGAGGATGCAGAAGCGCGTGCCGCGCGGTTACGAAAGTTTGAAGATTTTTACCTCACCGCAGGCATGGCGACATCGGATGATATGGCAGCTCTGGAAGATACGATGGCCGGCAGTTGGGCTTCCCATGCGCAGTGGAATGATTTCAACCGCGGCATAAGTACGATGACCCACGGACCCGATGAAGGGGCGAAAGCGGTTGGGTTTGACCCGGTGTCGAGTAGTGAAAGCTGGGAAAACGAAACATTGTTTTTTGGATTTTATCGCCGCTGGCGCGACATGATGTCGGCGTCTGATTAATAGAACGCACGAATACAAATTATGGACATCGATAACGATTTAAAGCGCGAGGTCGCGGAACTCATCAATTGGGAAACGACATTGCTGGATCGTCGCGAGTGGGACGACTGGATTGAGCTATTTGCAGAAGACGCTGTCTATTGGGTGCCCTCCTGGGCGGATGAAGAACAAACCGTCAGCGATCCGGAAACCCAGCTCAATCTTATGTATTTTCGTAATCGCGGTGGGATTGAGGATCGTGTGTTTCGGATTGAATCACGGGATTCCTATGCGTCGCTGCCCTTAGACCGAACCGTGCACATCGTCAGCAATATCCTGGTGTCGGGCGTTGAGGGGGATGAAGTTTCGGCGACCGCAAACTGTCTGGTTCATTCTTTTGGCAAACATGGTGGCCAGACACGGGCGAGCCTGTATGACTTCAAGTTTCGGAATACCGGGTCCGGGCTGAAAATTCTTCTAAAAAAGATAACCTTGATCGACGATAAGCTGGAAGGGCCCGTCGATATTTATCATCTGTAAGGCAAATATCTGATGTTGGCAGTTTGCAAGGTTCAGGAAGGTGAAGGTGGCATCTCAGTTGAAGAACGCGATCCACGCGATCCCGGTCCTGGAGAAATTCTGATCAAGGTTGCCGCCGCCGGTATCTGCGGCACCGATATGCAGATTTATTACTGGGCGCCACGCATGGCACGTCGCATGGAGCTGCCGCGGGTCTTGGGCCACGAAGCCTGTGGTTATGTCGAAAAGATTGGTGATGGCGTGATGAATGTCGCGGTCGGCGACTATGTCAGCCTCGAAAGTCATGTTTACTGTGGAACGTGTCGTCCTTGTCGACTGGGCAAAGCCCATCTTTGTACGAAGACAACCTATCCTGGCGTGAGTTTTGATGGTGGCTTTGCTGAATATGTCACCGTGCCGTCGCAGATAGCCTGGATAAATCCCGTTGATTTGCCAATTGAAGTTGCTGCGATGATGGAGCCGTTTGGCATTGCGGTACATACCTCATTAGCAGGGGCGGGCGTGGCCGGGAGAACTGTTCTGGTGAATGGTTGTGGCCCGATTGGTTTGATGAATGTTGCCAGCGCCCGGGCCCTTGGCGCTACGCGTATCATTGCCTGCGACATAAATCCGTTACGTTTGGCGACAGCAGAAAAGATGGGCGCGGACCGTGCTGTAAATGCAACGGAAGAAGATCTTCAGTCTATTGTGCAGGATATGACTGGCGGCGATGGTATCGACGTCGCGATTGAATATTCCGGCACCGAGACCGGTTTCAATGCTTGTTTTGAGGCCTTGGCCAAAGGCGGTGATTTCCGTCTTGTCGGTGCGCCGCCGACATCGATCCCGGTTGATTTCACCCACTGGGTCGTGAAGTGTCCCGAAATGCAGAATATTCATGGACGTCGAATTTGGGATAGCTGGCAGGTGGCATCAGAGCTCGTGTCCACCGGTGCTGTTGATCTCGGACCAATCCATAGCCACTCTCTTCCGATCAAGGACGGCCCTTCAGGTTTTGAACTGATCCGGGAAGGTAAGGCGCTTAAGCCGCTTATTGTGCCTTGATCAATGATGAGGTTTTGTCATTGCCGGGCTTGACCCGGCAATCCATCTTTGCACCATTACAGAATTCGGCAAAATGATCTGGATGCCCGGATCAAGCCCGGGCATGACAATTAGAAAGACCAATTTTTAAAAAATGTCGAAATATAACGTTACCCTGGTGTTCGAAGATGGCCGCAGTGAGCAAATCCTCGCTGATGAGAATGACACCATTTATATGGCGTGCCTCCGGAATAAAATACGTATCCTTGTGGATTGTGTGGAAGGGGCGTGCGCCACCTGCAAAGGTCATTGTGTCGAGGGAGAATACGATCTCGACGACGTTTCCGACGAAGCGCTTTCAGATGAAGAGGCAGCCCAGCGCGAAGTGCTAACCTGCCAGATGCACGCACGGTCCGACTGCGTGATCGAATTTCCTTATGAAGCCAAATTGGCCATTAAAGCGGAACCCAAGAGTTGGAATTGTAAGGTAACAGCAGTCGAGAAAATATCTTCAACGGTTCAGCGTCTTGATATTGAGCCAATCGGTGATGCGCTTGAGCCACCGGCATTTTTACCGGGCCAATATGTGCATTTAACCGTTCCTGGAACTGATGCAACGCGGTCCTATTCCTTTGCAAACCCACCGCATCAGACCGGAATATTTAGCTTCTTTATCAAAGTCCTCGAACAGGGCGCGATGAGTGACTATGTCCGGGACCGTGCCCAGCCGGGCGACGAAATCCAGATGACCGGGCCGTTTGGGCATTTTTATCTTCGTAACCCGGAACGTCCTATTTTGATGGTCGCCGGTGGAACGGGCTTGGCGCCAATGCTGTCGATGCTGGATCACATGGTAGAAACAGGCATGACATCGCAGCCGGTGCATTTACTGATTGGAGCCAATGAGCCAGCGGAACTTTTCAACCTCGATGTTCTCGATGACTACAAATCGAAGGGCATTGCCCTGACGACAGAGATCGCAGTCGTTGAAGGCAATGATGGCTGGGCCGGTGAAACCGGCCACGTGACGGCTTTATTGCGCGACGAGCTTATCGCGGGTGGCGTTGATGTTTATCTCTGCGGCCCGCCACCTATGATCGAAGCGGCAGAAAGCTGGCTGTCCGATAAGGGTGTAGACGACAAGCTGGTTCACGCTGAAAAATTCTTGCCGAGCTAGGGTGCAAATGTCCGATTCAATCGTTATTCGTAATGGAATTGTCATTGATGGCACGCGGGCAGAACCAATCCGTGCAGATGTTGCCGTTGAGGATGGCCGTATTGTCGAGATAGGGACTGATATTTCGACCGGTATGGCGGAAACCGTTGATGCTGCGGGCAAGGTCGTCGCACCGGGCTTTATCGATATCAAAACTCATTCGGACTGGACTTTGCCGCTCATGCCCCAGGCGGAAAGTAAAATCCGCCAGGGGGTGACCACGGAAGTTATCGGCCATTGCGGCTATTCCTGCGCCCCGGCGTTACCGGAGAAAGTTGACGCCCTCGCGGAATATCTCAGCCCGAGTGCCCCCTGGCTGAGCTTTCGGGAGACCAGCTTTGCTGATTATCTGAATAATTATCCGTCTCTATCCGTAAATGCCATTCATCTCGTCGGCCATAACACCTTGCGGCTGATGACGATGGGGATGGAAGATCGTCCGCCGACACCGGATGAACTCGATCATATGAAACGGTTGCTGACCGAAGCTCTCGCGGCTGGCGCACTTGGCATGTCTTCCGGCCTGTTTACGGCACCGGGCTCGTTTTCCGAAACCGAAGAGCTGGTGGCTCTCGGTGGATTGTTGGAGGAACAAGGAGCGCGCTATTTCACCCACCTTCGCAATGAAGGAAACACGGTCTTTGATGCTGTGCAGGAAACCATGGAGTTTGCCGAGCAAGTCGGCGTTCATGTCCAGATCGTGCATATGAAACTGTCGGGTCTCGATAACTGGGGTGGTGCCCGCAAGGCGATGGACCTGTTCGTTGAAGCGCGCGGTCGCGGCGTGAATATTGATTGCGATATTTATCCTTATACCGCGGCCAGTAACCCTCTCCGTAACCTGATGCCGGCCTGGCTTCAGGAAGGCGGCATCGACGGCACGCTGGCGCGTCTCGCTGATCCAGAAATGCGGGCGCGTTTGCGACGAGAAGTGGATGCAGAGGGGCTCAATAATTTTGGCCGGATTCCATCCTGGGATGCTGTACGCATCTCGATCTCACCCGATCTTCCGCAATATGCTGGGCGCACGATTGCCAGCCTCGCGGAAGAACGCGGCATTGATCAATTTGATATGGCGATGGACTACATCGTTGAGGATCATGGCCAGACGCGGGTGCTGGTGGATTCTATCTCCGAAGAAGATGTGAAGGACTTTGTCCGCAATCCCGAAGTC
>CALIBP010000199.1 GCA_938048165.1 uncultured Alphaproteobacteria bacterium
ATAAATTGACGGGGCGTAATCATGGCCGCGATATCCTCTATTTCCCAACAGATTTGGGACATGAAATACCGGTTCCAGGAACCGGATGGATTAGTCCATGACAAGACCATTGAAGATACCTGGCGCCGGGTCGCCAAAGCACTAGCAGTCCCCGAACAGGATCCCGCGCATTGGGAAGAACAATTCTTCGAGGCGTTGGAAGATTTTAAATTTCTGCCTGCGGGGCGGATTATCGCGGGCGCCGGAACCGCCCGGAAAGTCACTTTGTTCAACTGCTTCGTTATGGGGACCGTCCCTGATGATATGGCCGGAATCTTTGACCAGCTGAAAGAAGCCGCCCTGACGCTGCAACAAGGCGGTGGCATCGGCTATGACTTTTCGACCCTGCGACCCAAAGGCGCGCTGGTCAAAGGAGTCGGTGCCGACGCTTCAGGACCGCTTTCGTTCATGGATGTTTGGGATTCAATGTGCCGCACGATTATGAGTGCCGGCTCGCGACGCGGCGCCATGATGGCGACGTTGCGCTGCGATCATCCGGACATTGAAGCCTTTATCGATGCAAAGCGTGAGCCAGGCCGGTTACGGATGTTCAATCTATCGGTTCTGATCACCGACCCTTTTATGGAAGCCGTCGAGCAGGATGCTTCGTGGGACCTTAAATTCGATGGCCAGATATACCGGACGACAAGAGCCCGTGACCTCTGGAATAAAATTATGCGGGGGACTTACGCCTACGCTGAACCGGGCGTTATTTTTATCGACCGGATCAATCAGCAAAACAATCTCTCCTACTGCGAAACCATCAACGCCACCAACCCCTGTGGCGAGCAACCCCTGCCGCCCTACGGCGCCTGCCTGTTGGGATCGATTAATCTCGCAAAGCTGGTGAAGGAACCCTTCACCGAAGCTGCACTTCTTGATCTGGACGCGCTGGCAAGGCTGGTGCCGGTCGCCGTGCGCATGATGGACAATGTCGTCGATGTCTCCAACTTCCCGCTTGAAGCGCAGGCAGAGGAAGCCCGTGCCAAGCGCCGAATAGGGCTTGGGCTGACTGGGCTCGGTGATGCGCTGATCATGTGCCGCGCCCGCTATGGATCGGCGGAAGCCGTTGCCCTGGCGGGTCAATGGGCCGCCGCGGTAGAACGTCACGCCTATCTGGCCTCAACGGAAATCTCCAAGGAAAAGGGCAGCTTCCCGCTCTATGACGCGGAACAATATACTACCGGGCAGCATATCCAGATGCTCGATAAAGATGTTCAGGAAGCCATTGCTCAAAACGGGATCCGCAATGCGCTGCTCACCTCGATTGCCCCAACCGGCACCATTTCGTTGTTTGCCGATAACGTGACCTCCGGGATTGAGCCAGTCTTCGCCTATAGCTACACGCGCAACGTCCTGATGCCCGATGGCAGCCGAGACGCTGAGGAGGTTTCCGATTATGCCTGGCGGCTCTATCGCTCCATGTTTGGCGAATCAGCGCCGCTGCCGGACTATTTTGTCGATGCCGAGGCGCTCAGCCCGCATGATCATCTGGTGATGCAGGCAGCGGTACAGAAACATATCGACAGTTCCATATCCAAAACCATCAACTGCCCCGAAGCCCTCGATTTCGACGCCTTCAAGGAAGTCTACCGAGAGGCCTATGCGCTGGGCTGCAAAGGCTGCACTACCTACCGGCCCAACGATATCACCGGCGCCGTATTGGAAAAGAATAGAGACGATAACGTAACCGCGTCACAGGCAGAGCTACCCCTTGAAGCACCGCCTGCAAAGCCTGTCGATGGGCTCGACTCAGGCGGCGTCGTCTATATGACGCAGCCGCTAAACCGGCCCGAAGAACTACCCGGCCAGACCTACAAGATCAAATGGGCTGAGAGTGAGCACGCAATTTATATCACCATCAATGACATCGTTCAGGATGGCAGAAGACGCCCGTTTGAAGTCTTTATCAATTCAAAAAACATGGAACATTACGCCTGGACGGTCGCCCTGACGCGCATGATCAGCGCCGTCTTTCGGCGCGGCGGTGATGTATCTTTCGTCGTTGAAGAACTCAAGGCCGTTTTTGACCCTCGCGGTGGCCAGTGGTTTGAAGGCAAGTATGTTCCGTCACTGCTGGCCGCCATCGGCGGCGTCATCGAACGGCACATGATTGAAATCGGCTTCCTGCCCCGCCCCGGCGAAGCAGAAACCGCGCAGGCGGCACTCGCAGCAGAAGCAGGCGGTAGCAGTGTTCGTAGCGGCAATGATAGTAATGAGCCATCCCGCAACATCGTTCCCCATCAATGTCCCAAATGCGGTGAGGCGGCAATGATCCGCCAGGAAGGCTGCGACCTCTGCACCTCCTGCGGCCACAGCAAGTGCGGGTAAAATTGGTGCACGGGAAAGATTCTTCTTCTCATTCCCAATCAACACGCGTATAAGCCGCCGCCATGCATAAGACGACACAGACATATTTATCGACCCTAACCGGCCCCAACATTCCGTTCGGCGGCATTCATGCTGCCGTGGTGCGCGTGATCGTGACGACAGGAGACCGCTTGTAAGCAAGTGCCGAAAAATATCGGACAGGCCCAGCAAGCGG
>CALIBP010000200.1 GCA_938048165.1 uncultured Alphaproteobacteria bacterium
CAGCCGCTCGAACGCTTCGCACCGCTGCTCGTCGGTGACACCGTGCCAGTCCCTACCGGTCCAATACAGCCATTTGCCCTCCAGCCGCTCGAACGCTTCGCACCGCTGCTCGTCGGTGAGCCCCGACCAATTCTTGCCGGCGCGATACAGCCATTCGCCCTCCAGCCGCTCGAACGCTTCGCACCGCTGCTCATCGGTAACTCCTCGCCAATCCCTGCCGGCCCAATACAGCCATTTGCCCTCCAGCCGCTCGAACGCTTCGCACCGCTGCTCGTCGGTGATCCCCCGCCAATAGATGCCGGCCTTGTACAGCCATTCGTCCTCAAGTCGGCTGAACGCCGCACGTCGTATGTCGTCGGTGATTCCCGGCCAATCTCTACCTGCAAAATATAGAGCCTCTCCCTCGAGGATGGTGAAATCTTTAGCATTAGACATGGCTTATATAGTTATATAGTCATAAGCCCCAAAACAAAGCATATGACCTGTGCCATTGCGCGCCAGTATCTGCATACACTTTTAGATGTTTCCTCAGATGCATGCATCTGCCAACGGCACCGCACAAGTCTATTTGAACAAAAGGTATAAGCTTATTTTATAATCAAATTGATAAATCTAAAAGATGAACTTTTAGACTTATTATATTTTTTATATTTATTTATATGATGCATTGGTTTAATATAATTTAGTAATTCGATTTTGTTTTTATTGTCCACCTTATATAGCAAGCTAATCACATCTTCTTGTTTAATGCCTGGCCATTCAACTAAAGCATGATATAACCAATTGCTACGTAGCTTGCCTAGCATTTTGCTTCGGTGGCCGTCTGTTATCCCCTTCCATTTCAAGCCGGCCCAATACAGCCATTCGCCCTCAAGTCGATTGATGAATGCCTCGCGCCGCATCTCGTCGGTGACCCCCAACCACCTTATGCCGGCCGCATACAGCCATTGGCCCTCTAGTCGGCCGAATGCCGCGCGCCGCTGCTCATCGGTGATCCCCTCCCATCGAAGGCCGGCCCAATACAGCCAATAGCCCTCAAGCCGGCTGAACGCCGCGCGCCGCTGCTCGTCGGTGATCCCCGACCAATCCTTGCCGGCATCGTACAGCCATTGGTCCTCTAGTCGGCTGAATGCCTCGCGCCGCAGATCATCGATGATCCCCGACCAGTCACAGCCGGCACGATACAGCCATTCGCCTTCCAGTCGGCCGAACGCTTCGCGCCGCATATCGTCGGTGACCCCGCACCAGTACCTGCCAGCCCAATACAGCCATTCGTCCTCTAGCCGGTTAAACGCCTTGCGCCGCATATCGGCGGTGATCCCCTTCCATTCACAGCCAGCCTCATACAGCCATCCACCTTCTAATCTTTTGAACGCCGCGCGCCGCATCTTGTCGGTGATCCCCGACCAGTCCCTGCCTGCGATGTATAGAGCCTCTCCCTCGAGGATGGTGAAATCTTTAGCATTAGACATGGCTTATATAGTTATATAGTCATAAGCCCCAAAATAAAGCATATGCTCCGTGCCATTGCGCATCAGTATCAGCAAAGGCTTCTTGGTGTCCCCCAAGATGAACCTGCCAACGCACCACACAAGTCGTATGTGAGAAAAGAATGCCTAATTTTATTCAGAAATTAAATTAAAACAGAAAATGTCCTTTTATATTCATTGCCCTTTTCCGACTTATTTATGTGCTGTGTTGATTTAATACAATCTAGTAACGCGATTTTATTTTTATTATTTGAATCATAGAGCAAACTAATCAGGTCTTCTTGTTTGATGTTTGACCATTCAATTAAGGCACGATGTAACAAATTACCATGTAGTTTACCTAACATCTTTATTCGATGGTAGTCTGTTATCCCCTTCCACTTCTTGCCTGCTATATACAGCCAATAGCCCTTCAGCCGGCTGAACGCTGCGCGCCGCTGCTCATCGGTGACACCCTTCCAGTATCTGCCAGCACAATACAGGGCTTCGCCTTCTAGTCGGTCAAACGTTTCGCGCCGCTGGTCGTCGGCGACACCGTACCAATCTCTACCGGCGCGATATAGCCATTCGCCCTCTAGGTGGCCGAATACCGCGCGCCGCTGCTCGTCGGTGACACATGACCACTCCTTGCCGGCGCGATACAGCCATTCGCCCTCTAGCCGGTCAAACGCCGCGCGTCTCTGCTCGTCAGTGACCCCGCGCCAGTACCTGCCGGCCATATACAGCCATTTGCCATCTAGCCGGCCGAGCGCTGCGCGCCGCTGCTCGTCAGTAATTCCCCGCCACTCCAAGCCGGCCTCAAACAGCCATTCGCCCTCCAGCCGGCCGAACGCTTCGCGCCGCTGCTCGTCGGTGATCCTCCACCGATCCGTACCTGCGAAATATAGAGCCTCTCCCTCGAGGCTATTGAAATCTTGAGTATTAGACATGGCTTATATAGTTATATGGTCATAAGCCCGAAAAGAAGGCACATGCCCTGTGCCGTTGCGCGCCAGTATCTGCATACACTTTTAGATGTTTCCTCAGATGCATGCATCTGCCAACGGCACCGCACAAGTCGCTTTGAATAAAAGGTATAAAATTATTTTATAATCGAGTTGATAAATCTAAAAGATGCGCTCTTAGGCTTATTATATTTTTATGTGAGTATTTATATGAGGAATTGATTTAATACAATTTAGTAATTCGATTTTGTTTTTATTGTCCATCTCATATAGCAAACTAATCACATCTTCTTGTTTAATGCCTGGCCATTCAACTAAAGCATGATATAAACAATTGCTACGTAGATTGACTAGCGTTTTGCTTCAGTAGCCGTCTGTTATCCCCTTCCATTCCAAGCCGGCCCAATACAGCCAAAAGCCCTCGAGCCAGCCGAACGCCTCGCGCCGCTGCTCGTCGGTGATTCCCGACCATTCCTTGCCAGCCCAATACAGCCATTTGCCTTCCAGTCGGTCGAACACTTCGCGGCGCTGCTCATCGGTGACCCACGGCCAGTTAATGCCGGCCGCATACAGCCATTCGCCCTCCAGTCGGCTGAACGCCTCGCGCCGCTGCTCGTCGGTGACACCTACCCGGTCTTTGCCTGCTATATATAGAGATTTCCCTTCAAGGCTTGCGAAATCTTCGGCATTAGATATGGTTTGTATATATAGTTATATAGTTATAGGCTATTCTGAACAGGAGGAGGACGACGAGGTTAGTGGAATAAATAAAATGAACTGGGGATAACCGTATATCAGCGATTGTCAGGCAACGCTGCAAAAAGAACTACAACTCTGCCTTGTGCATATTTTTGTTGTTATCGCTCATCCAGCCTTCTAATTATCTCCTTAATGCAAAGTCAATATCTCGCATCTTCGCACGCCAGTATCTACAGACACCTCTTGGCTTTCCCGAATGCATCTATCAAAAGAATAACACGAATCGTTGTACGCAAAACCTAATTTTATGGGGCAATTAAATTAATAATTCATAAAATGACCTCTTTGGGTTCCCTACCTTTTTAGATTTCTTTATATGTTCGGTTGATTTAACATAATCTAGTAGGGCGATTTTATCCTCACTG
>CALIBP010000201.1 GCA_938048165.1 uncultured Alphaproteobacteria bacterium
TACATTCGAGATGGAAGGCCCGTTCGGCGAATATACCGGCTACTTTGGTGGCGACCAGGGACCAAAGCATGTCACCAAGGTGACGGCGATTACCCATCGCGACCAGCCGATCTTCCGCGGTACCCTCGAAGGGACATTGCCAAAGATGCTGAACGAAAACAGCATTATGAGCTCTGTGCAGCGCGCTGGTGTGGCCTGGAATGTGTTGGAACGTGCCGGTGTTCCCGGTGTCACCGATGTCCATTGTTCGCCAGCCAATAACGGGACAACGCTGTTTATCCAGCTCAACCAGACCTATCGCGGTCAGGCCAAACAGGCAGCCGCAGCCATCTGGGGCTCAAATGCGTCGCATCTGCGATACAAACATATCTGGGTCGTTGATCAGGACATCGACATCCACGATTACGGGGCCGTTGACTGGGCTTTTGCCTATCGCGTCAACGCGGCAGAGGACGATATCGTATTCTTCCCGGGTTCGTGGGGCTCGTTGCTTGATCCGTCGACCCGTCTCAAGGATCGCGATCCAATGCTGTATGGCACCGGTAAATGGTGCCGTGTGCTGATTGATGCGACGGTCAATCTCGATTTCGATCCAGAAGAGCAATATAACGGCGATCGCTATCCAGCCATGGTTATTCCTCATAAGGAAGACATGGATAAAGTCAACGCTCGCTGGAAAGAATACGGCTTCGAGGACTAGCATTTTCGCGAACTCGCGGAAAAGTTATCTTTAATTCAGATTTTGGCCCCATATTCTGAGGCAAAGGCACGTCGTCGCGTGCGTTAGCTGAGGAATATACCATGCTGGCCGTCTGCAATCCGTTTTCCCTCGAAACGATTGGCGAAATCCCGCTCGGAACCTGGGATCAAGCCGATAGCTGGCTCAACACAGCCGATAAATTGCATAGTGACCGGTCGAGCTGGTTGCCGGCTTATGAGCGTATCACAATCCTTCACAAGACCGCTGTACTCATGCGGGACCGATTTGAAGAGCTGGCCTTCCAGATTGCCAATGAAGGTGGCAAACCACTGATTGATGCCCGCATTGAAGTTGATCGCGCCATCGATGGCGTGGAACTTGCAGCTAAAGAGCTAAGCCACCTTACCGGCTCGGAAATTCCGATGGATCTGACAGCAGCTGGCGCTGGCCGCATGGCCTTTACGAGTAAAGAACCCATCGGCCCTGTCGTCGCCGTCTCAGCTTTTAATCATCCCCTCAATCTAATCGTTCACCAGGTTGCCCCCGCCGTTGCGACAGGCTGCCCGGTGATCATCAAACCCGCAGATGACACCCCACTGTCAGCACAAAGTTTCGTCAACATTCTGTATGAAGCGGGACTCCCTCCTGAATGGTGTCAGTATTTCCCCTGTGATATCCCGACTGCCGAGCAGCTGGTGACGGATCCGCGGGTGGCGTTTTTCAGCTTTATTGGATCAGCGCGCGTTGGCTGGATGTTACGGTCCAAACTAGCACCAGGCACCAGGGCCGCCCTGGAGCATGGTAGCGCCGCCCCGGTTATCATCGACGAGACCGCTGATATTAAATCCATGATCCCGTTACTGGTCAAAGGCGGATTTTATCACGCCGGCCAAGTCTGCGTATCTGTTCAAAGAGTCTTTGTGCCAAATGCGATGGCGAAAGACATTGCCGCGCTCATTGGCGAGCAGGCGGACAAGCTCATCGTCGGAAATGCGATCAATGAAGATACTGAGGTGGGTCCGCTAATCCGCCCCGGCGAGGTTGTCAGGGTCGCTGAATGGGTAGTTGATGTCCTGGAACATGAACGGTAGATCAAAAATCCGGAATTTTTTAGTGAATTTCTCAAACTTAGACAGCGACGGGGCGGCCAACTGAACATCGCCCTGCAGCAACGCCTCAAAAACCTTGTTATCGTTATAAAGGCTTGAATTTGGATAAACCTTCATACAGGCCTTGCCCTGCATCTCGCTATTGATACGCTTTTCAAGCAATGTCGCGGCTATGCCTTTCGGATGCTTGTCTGTATTGGTGACATGGCTGAACTTGATGACAATTTCGCCCGGATCACACTTTGCATATGCAGACGTTGAAAAACCCGCTACGGCAGCGAGCGCTGCTGCGCCCATAATAATCTTTTTCATTGATCGACCTTCCTATCGTTGAACGAACTTTTAACGGCCGTTTCCCGGCCTATCGTATTGTGACAATTACGCATTGCAACAATCGTGCCAGTCTTTCACGCCGGAGGCTCTTTATTTTTTGATAATAATTACAAAGAGTTAAAAGGATTCACCGAGGGCGATGAACTTCCGGCTGGAAAGACACGTGTAGAATATCACCCATCCACCCTCAAACATGTAAAACAAACGACCCAATGGCCGCCATTTGACGGCTGGATAGAATGCACCACAAATGGCAGAATGTTGGCCCTACTTGGAGGTCTCGCTATGGAAAAACCGCAACTCCCCGCCGCCCGCCGTTTCGTCGATGAAATTCGCGCCTTATACGCACAGGAGCTCGACGCAGATATTCTCTGGGCAAAGATCAAAGACGCTATGGGGCCGCTGCTTGCAGACCCATCCCTTAAGGAAAGCTCCAGGACCTGGCCCCTTACCGTCGAAGGCGCGCCGAAGGTAAAAAATCTTTTATTCTATGAAGACCCGGATTACGGCTTCGTCTTTAATGCGACCGTGCGCAAGGCAAATTCAGTGACCAGCGTTCACGATCATGGGGACGTGTGGACCCTGTACGGGCTTATTGAAGGCCATGAAACCATGTATCGCTACGAGCGAACTGATGACGCGCCACGGGACATTGGGCCCGCCCAACTCAAACAGATTGGGTGTCATAACATTGGACCAGGCGACGTGGATTCAGTACCCCCTGGAAATATTCATCAGGAACATGGTGGACCGGAAAACAGCATGGCCTTTATCGTACGGGCCCAAAAAGCCGGAACGTTCAAGCAACGAACCTACAATCAAGAAACGGGCGAAGTGAAGCTCAATGACGGGCCGACATTAATTCCGCACGAACTGCGCTGATTGAAGGATATTTAAACCCCTTCGCTCTCTTCACCGGGATTTCCAAGCCGGTATTTTTTCATCTTGTCGTAAAGAGTCTTCCGGGACACGCCCAGCTCTTCATAGGTCAATTTTAACCGGCCACCGTGCTTTTCCAACGTTTCCTGCAAAATCTTTTTCTCAAGGGCGGCAAGCTGGATAGAAAGCGGCTGACCATTTAACTCCGCCGTTTCTGCATGATTGTCAGATTTTCCTAAATCGAATTCCTGCCCAAGCACATATCGACGCACACAATTTCGAAGCTCTCTGACATTCCCCGGCCAGTCATATGACATCAAAGATTTCATTTCAGGCAACGGGATATCATTCACCGCCCGGTCAAACTGGACGCCTTCCTGATTGATAAAATGTGTAACGAGCAACGGAATATCATCAAGGCGATCTCTTAGCGGTGGTATAGAAATCGTCAAAACGTTGAGCCGGTAATAGAGATCGTCGCGGAAATTTCCGGCATGCACGGCTTCCCGAAGATCTCCCTTACTGGAGGCAATAACGCGGACGTTAAAGGGAATTTCGGTGTTCGAGCCGAGATGAACAATTTTGCGTTCTTCCAGAACTCGCAACAGACGGACTTGTATATCGAGCGGCATGCTTTCAATCTCATCAAGAAAAACCGTGCCGCCGTCGGCATATTCAAACTTGCCGATCCGGATATGATCTGCCCCCGTGAAGGCCCCTTTTTCATAACCGAAGAGTTCGCTTTCAATGGTTGTTTCGGGAAGTGCGCCACAATTCACTGGTACAAATCGGTCCTCCCGGCGCCGACTGAGCTCGTGAAGTGCCTGCGCCACCTGTTCCTTGCCAGCACCGGTTTCGCCGGTGATCAATACATCGGCATCCACAGCCGCAAACTGCGTAATTTTCTCCCGCAATTTGATTGCACCAAGTGATTGACCGACGAGCCGGTTCTCAAGTCTTGTGCCTTGGGTCAAAGCCTCGCGTAAATGTCGGTTTTCAAGGACGAGGTTTCTTTTATCCAATCCACGACGCACGGCATCGACCAGCACGTCAGACGAAAACGGTTTTTCGATAAAGTCATAGGCTCCATCACGCATCGCGTTGACCGCCATAGG
>CALIBP010000202.1 GCA_938048165.1 uncultured Alphaproteobacteria bacterium
ATCTCCATTTGATAGATTTCTTCTAGCGTCGCCAGCGTGACAGCCTTCTCGCAATCGATATGACCATCGGCCAAAGCGAGGCCCAGCGCGATCGATCCAAAGCCTGTTGTCACAGAGTGCAAGCCGGTCAGCGCAAAATCATTTAACGCCGAAACAGTATTTTTCACTGCTTCTAACGCCGATCGATCCTGATCAATCTGCACGATCCCCGCAGTAACCCTAAGGCTGATCCCGCGGGACGCAGACAACCAGTCCAGGATCGGTTGCCACTCAGCCATCTGACGTTCTACAAAATCCGCAGGTTCATCGACCCGATAACACAGGACATCGCTTTGAGCATAGGCACAAATCTGCGCGATCACGTCGGTCCGCATCATTCGTGTTCTATCGAT
Source organism: uncultured Alphaproteobacteria bacterium (assembly GCA_938048165.1). Lineage (GTDB taxonomy): Bacteria > Pseudomonadota > Alphaproteobacteria > MPNO01 > UBA2964 > UBA2964. Next base: position 393 of record CALIBP010000202.1, read on the forward strand.
AGTGGCATTGGCGAAGCGGGTTAAGGGCATCGATAAAGGGACAATTTCTTTGTCCTGCTCCTGCCATTCCTGGGCAACCCTTTCCGCAAGTCCTATCGTTGGCAGGATCAGGCTTTGCTTCGCGGGAGTCTTTATCGATTTCCCATCCAACAGGACAGCCCACCCATAGCCTTCGGGGACCGTCTCAACATTCTCATAAAATCGATTCATCAGATGACAGCCATCAAAGGGTTCAAGCCGAAATCGCGAGATCGATGGTGTCCGGCAGGTGGAGAACCTCGTCAATCACATGATGCGCCCCGGCCTCGGTCAACTCTTCCGGCTCATGTACGCCCCAACTGACCCCAATCGCGGCCGTGCCGGCACTACGCGCCATAAGCATATCGAACGTTGTATCCCCTACCATCACGGCGTTTTCCCTGTCGACACCAAGCTCAGACAGCGTTTGGTTCATCAAAAAGGGATTTGGTTTTCCCGGCCCATTATCGGTCGTTTTCAAGGTTATGAAACGTTTACCAATACCGTTGGCTTCTAACAGGTCCTGCAAACGCCCGGAAGAACGGCTGGTAATAATGGAGAGGAGATATCCGGCCTCCTCGACCTGATCCAGAACATCAATGATGCCGGGAAACAGGCTCTCCTGACGCGCTGGACGGGGACGGTCACCGCTTGCCACTTCTGCATGATAAGCTTTGATTTGAGCAAATTCCGTTTCACCCGCACCGGGCAGGAGCTCACAGATCGACTCCTCCCATGGCAGCCCGATAATCCGCCTGATGCGATCCTCTTCAGGGGCCGGAAAGCCGCAAGCCTCCCAACAGGCGAGGACCCCCGTGACAATCGAGCTGGCGCTATCGAGTAACGTGCCATCGAGATCAAAAGCAGCCAGGCGTAACGGCTCAGACATTTACCGTTTTGCTCCCAATTCAAGCTCGGCGAAGGCATCACCTGTTTCCGTCGGATCAAACCCGAAGAACCGCCATGTTTTCTCCATATCCTTCGACAACGGTGCTTCATGTATCATTCTACCGCCTCGTGGATGATCAAATTCAACAGAACGAGCATGAAGATGTAGTTTTCGGGGACCTGGAAGTCCGTCAATAAAGGCCTCTTCACCACCATATTTGCCATCGCCAAGGATGGGGGTCCCCAGAACGCCGCAATGCACGCGCAGCTGATGTGTCCGTCCGGTCAAGGGGCGCAATGCCAACCAGGCGACCCGCCTGCCCGCTGTTTCAATCGTGGCAAAGTCAGATATCGCTGATGGCCCATCGAGCTGGGTTACAGCCATGCGCTGATTACCCGCTGTTCCTTGTTTAGTAATTGAGGCGTTGATCTGACCAGCCTTTGGATCAGGCACCCCAACCACCAGGGCCCAATAAGTCTTGGTCACCTCACGCGTACGAAAAGCGGCGGTCAGTTTTGAGGCCGCAAAAGCGTTGCGCGCCAACAACATGATACCGCTGGTATCCTTGTCGAGCCGGTGGACCAGTTTGGGTCGCTCTGACGCATCGAACTTCAAGCCATCCAACAACCCGTCGAGATGTGACGTCACCTTACTACCACCCTGAACCGCGAGGCCCGGCGGCTTGTTTATCGCAATGATATCTTCATCTCGATAAACGACCATCGACTGCACCTTGGCAACATCTTCCGGTGACAGCACAAAGGAGCGGGTCTTCTGTGGTTTAGCGGTAACAGCTGCTCCGAATGGCGGCACCCTGATCGTTTGTCCTTCTTCCACCCGGGTTGACGACTTAGCCCTGCCGCCATCCACGCGAACCTGTCCGGTGCGCAGCAGCTTCTCTACGCGGCCATGGCCGAGGTCAGGAAAATGTCGTTTAAACCAGCGATCCAGACGGATGCCGTCTTCATCCGCTGTCACGGTTAAATTCTGTACATTACTCATTAAAGAAGCGCCCGCATTCCGGCCATTGAGAGAAGTGTTGCCGCGACGCATAGAGTCACTGAGGCGATGATATAGCCCGCCGCCATGCCCCATTGCGCGCGCTCGATCATCAGCACAACTTCCAGTGAAAGGGCTGAAAACGTCGTCAAGGCGCCCATCATGCCGACTGTCAGAAAAGCCCGCATCTCCTGCGTTGGCGACCAAATATGAGAAAACACGGTGACGAGAGCTCCCAAAATAGCACAGCCCAGAATGTTGACTGTCAGGGTTCCCCAAGGAAAATTATTCCCGGCAACCGTCTGCATATGGCTTGAAATCAGGTAGCGCCCCACGGCACCAAAGGCACCGCCACACGCAACCGCAAGAACCATCGACATTACTGCTCTTTACCCGTTATTGCGTTCATTGCGAAGCTTTTCCCAATAGGCCAATCGCTTACCAATCTCTCGTTCGAAACCGCGTTCTGCCGGCTGATATAGATTTTCGCGATCCATACCATCCGGGAAACAGTTCTGTCCCGAAAATCCGTCGGGAGCGTCGTGATCATATTGATACCCCTCACCATACCCCAAATCCTTCATTAGCCCTGTCGGTGCATTAAGAATGTTCTTCGGAGGCATCAGCGAGCCGGTTCTCTTGGCAGCGGCCTTGGCGGCACTGAGACTGCGATAGGCAGCATTCGATTTCGGCGCACTGGCCAAATACAGAACAACCTGGGCAATTGCCAACTCTCCTTCTGGCGACCCCAGCCGTTCATAACTATCCCAGCCAGCGAGAGCCTGAGGCAATGCATTGGGGTCTGCAAGACCGATATCTTCAGACGCAAACCGTACCAGGCGACGCGCAACATAAAGCGGGTCCTCTCCCCCAACCAACATGCGCGCAAACCAGTATAGCGATGCATCAACATCAGAACTGCGCAAGGATTTATGGAGAGCGCTAATAAGGTTGAAATGGCTTTCCTGCCCCTTGTCATAAAGCGGTGCGCGTCGTTGAACGACATCTGCAAGACCCGCTGAATCCAAAGACGCATCCTCTCGTAACGCCAGCAGCATTTCTGCCATATTGAGCAAATATCGTCCGTCGCCATCGGCCATCGCGCGAACAGCTACCCGGGCATCATCTTGCAACGGTAGCTTTTTGTCAGATTCCGTTTCTGCCCGAACCAACAATCCCTCAAGAGCGGCATCATCCAGTCGATTAAGGACCAACACCTGACAGCGCGACAAAAGTGGTGGGTTCAGCTCAAAGGACGGATTTTCTGTCGTCGCACCGATGAGAACGATGGTGCCGTCTTCGACATAGGGGAGAAAACCATCCTGCTGCGCACGATTAAACCGATGGATTTCGTCAACAAATAGCAATGTGCCGCGACCGGCTTCACGTTCACGCTTCGCTTCTTCAAAAACTTTCCTGAGATCTGCGACTCCAGAAAAGATCGCGGACAAAAGAACAAATTTTTGATCGGTATATTCGGCTAACAGTCGGGCAATCGTTGTTTTTCCGCTTCCCGGCGGTCCCCACAATATTACGGATGTCAGGTTCTTTGCCGCCACCATCCGGCCAATAGGCCCCTGCTTATTCAACAGATGATCCTGGCCGACAACCTCTTCCAATGACTCCGGTCGCAGACGATCTGCCAGTGGCCGTGGTGCACTCGTTTCGAAAAGGGTGTCAGCGGGGGTCACATTATCCCTCAATGACCGCCGTAAAGACCCGGTCATTGCGCTGTACAGTGATCCGCCACTGCGAAGCCCCGGTTTCAACGATCGCTTTTAAGGTTCTAACGCGATCAACCTTGGCGCCGTTGATCTCCAGAATCCAGTCGCCCGGCTGCAAGCCAATTCTACGCGCCGGACTACGGCCCTCGGTCCCGACAACGATGACGCCACGTCGCATAGGGTCGAGTGATAATTCCTCAGCCAGGGCCGGCGACATATTGGCAACGGTCGCACCTGCTAACGGTTGCTGCCCTTGTAAAGTCGCTACGTTGCGCAGTGGCTCTTCCGGTGCGGCTTCCAACGCCATCACCACCGTTCTGCTCTTTCCCCGACGGATGAGTGTCAGTTTTGCTTTTCCACCGACTTTTAGCGTTGCGATCCGGAATCTCAATTCTCTTGGCCCGGCGACCTCGCGTTTGTTGATTTTGGTTACGACATCACCAGATCTGATCCCGGCCCTCGCCGCAGGCCCTCCTTCATAAATCTCATTGATAAGAACACCCGTTGGTCGTTTTAAACCAAGGGAAGACATCAAGTCCGGCGTCAATGCCTGACCCGCGGCGCCGAACCACGGCCGCACCACTTTTGCGCCATGAACGGCATTATCAATAATACGCGCAACCATGTTGGCTGGAATGGCAAATCCGATGCCCTGCGACCCGCCGCTTCGGCTATAAATTGCCGTATTAACCCCGACCAGGCGACCATCCATGGTGATGAGGGCGCCGCCGGAATTGCCGGGATTAATCGCGGCATCGGTTTGGATGAAAAAGCTGAAATCAGAAACACCGCCTGCCGCCCGCGCCAAGGCGGAGACAATACCGCCTGTCACGGTTTGACCGACACCGAATGGGTTGCCAATGGCGAGAACCAGGTCACCGACTTCCAAATCGTCAGAATCCCTGAGTTTGAGATACGGCAGCGGTCCTTCTACGTCCTGCAAACGCAGAACTGCGAGATCAGTCTTTTCATCTGCCAGAATAACCTTGGCTTCCAATTCGCGTCGGTCAGACAGGACTACCCTGATCTGGTCTGCCCTTTTTATAACGTGATGGTTGGTAATTACGATCCCTTCAGAGCGGACTATAACGCCTGATCCAAGGGAATTCTCAACGCGTTTTCTCGGTGCGCCAAACTGGAAAACATTGTCGCCAAAAAACTGTTTGAAAAACGGATCGTTAAAGAACGGTGACCGCCGACTTTGAACCACGCGTTTGGTATATATATTTACAACGGCGGGGGCGGCCCGTTTTACCAATGGCGCATAAGACAGCTGGATTTCACGCTGGGACTGCGGCAAACGCTTCTCTGCGGCGACCCCAATATTGGCAACAGACGACATCAAAAATATCGCCAAACAAAATTGCGCTATTTTTTTCAAATCACTCATCTTTCACCTCAACCAGGATAACCCATTCTAGGCGATAGTTTTAACGCCGAAAACAAAAGAGGCAGCCATTGGCTGCCCCTTTAATTCACTCGATGCTGACGCCCGCTTTAAGCAGCTTCAGATTCCAGCTCTTCAGGAACGTTTTGCAACGGTCCGGAGTCCTGCCCCTTGGCTTCAACATCACGGTCAATCAGTTCGATAACAGCCATCGGTGCGTTATCGCCATATCGGTATCCTGCCTTAAGAACCCGCGTATAACCGCCATTGCGATCTGCGTATCGTTCGGCAAGCACTGAGAAGAGTTTCTCAGCAATCACCCGATCATTGTTCAATCGGCTCAAAGCCTGACGCCGTGCATGCAGAGATCCGCGTTTTCCCAACGTGATCAGACGATCAACGATGCTGCGAAGTTCCTTTGCCTTGGGCAAGGTCGTTTTAATTTGCTCATGCTTCAGTAACGCAACCGACATGTTGCGGAATAAAGCTTTGCGGTGTGAACTCGTCCGGTTAAGTTTCCGGCCGCTCATTCTATGGCGCATGTTCCTGGCTCCAGATCAGTAAGGTTCTTCGAGCCGCTTAGCGAGCTCTTCGATATTTTCGGGTGGCCATTCAAGGATTTCCATGCCGAGATGGAGACCCATCTGTGACAACACTTCCTTGATCTCATTAAGAGACTTCCGGCCAAAGTTCGGCGTCCGCAACATTTCCTGCTCGGATTTCTGTACCAGATCACCAATATAGATAATGTTGTCGTTCTTGAGGCAGTTTGCCGAGCGCACGGACAACTCAAGTTCATCAACCTTACGAAGGAGGTTCCTGTTGAACTCAGGCTCTGCCGGGGCTTCGGTATCAGCGGCAACAGTCGGCTCTTCAAAGTTGATGAAGGGCCGCAATTGATCCTGCAGGATACGCGCCGCGAGCGCGACGGCATCATCCGGGGTCACTGTGCCATCAGTTTCCACATCGATCGTCAGCTTGTCATAATCCGTGACCTGCCCAACACGGGTATTATCCACCCGGAAGGAAACCCGACGAACAGGGCTGTAAATAGCATCAATCGGCACCAGACCGATCGGTGTATCTTCTGCCCGCATCTGTGCAGCAGCGACATACCCCATACCTGTCGTAACGGTCATTTCCATATTGACCTTGGTGCCTTCATCAAGCGTACAGATCACGAGATCCGGGTTCACGATTTCGACGTCATGTGATGCCTCGATCATGCCCGCTGTTACTTCTGTGGGCCCTTCGGCGGTCAAAGAAATCCGGCGTGGCTCATCACCATGATAGCGAAGAGACAACGATTTCAGGTTAAGAACGATATCCGTAACGTCTTCACGAACACCGGGAACCGATGAAAACTCATGCAAGACACCATCGATCTGTACCGCTGTTACCGCTGCCCCCTGCAGCGAAGACAGCAATACACGCCGCAACGCATTGCCCAGCGTCATGCCGAATCCGCGCTCGAGAGGTTCGACGACGATGGTACCAATACGCGCTTCGTCGAAGCCCGGCGTAATTTCCAGCTTGTTCGGTTTGATAAGCTCTTGCCAATTTTTCTGAATCACGAGTGTAACCTCATTCTCACTTGGGGGCCGAAGCCCGCCATGCATTTAATCTTTAAAGACGGTCCTTACCGCCAATCCAATTGGTAACGCGGCGTTATACCCGCCGACGTTTACGCGGCCGACACCCATTATGCGGGATCGGTGTTACATCCTTGATAGCGGTGATCGTAAAGCCGACCGTCTGCAGGGCCCGCAAGGCTGATTCCCGTCCTGAACCAGGCCCTTTTACTTCCACTTCCAAGGTTTTCATTCCATGTTCCATCGCCTTGCGTCCGGCATCTTCCGCTGCCATCTGAGCAGCATAGGGTGTGGACTTCCGCGATCCCTTAAAGCCGGACTGACCGGCAGAGGACCATGCGATCGTATTACCCTGCGCATCGGCGATGGTAATCATCGTGTTGTTAAACGTTGCATTCACATGGGCAATACCCGATGTGATGTTTTTACGTTCGCGTCTCCGGACGCGTGTCGCTGCAGCCATAGCCATTATATTTTCCTACCGTGCTTAGTTTTTGCCAGTAATCGGGCGGGCACGTCCCTTGCGGGTCCGTGCATTCGTATGTGTACGTTGTCCTCGTACCGGCATACCACGGCGGTGACGCAAACCGCGGTAACAACCCAAATCCATCAGACGCTTAATGTTCATTGCGATGTCGCGGCGCAACTCACCTTCAACACGACAATCGCGATCAATCGCTTCACGAATGCGACTAACTTCATCGTCGCTGAGCTCGTTCATGCGTACCGTCGCATCAACCCCCACATTTTCACAGATCTTCGACGCCGTTGTCCGGCCGATCCCGTGGATATAGGTCAGGGCAATTCCTGTAGGCTTATTTGGTAGGTTTACACCCGATATCCGCGCCATGCCGCGTTCTCCTCGTTAAGGCGATAAATGCCTTGATTTTCAGTTACTTTCGCCCGACCACGAAGGTGCGGGATTATAGGAACTCTCGTATGCAAGTCAACAATCACGCGCCGCCAATGACGGCCTCAATTTCCGCCGTCACATCAGCAATTTCCGCCAATGCATCGACTGTTCTCAAACTATCTTTTCCCCGGTAATACGGGAGTAACGGGGCGGTTTGCGCCTCGTAGGCATCTAGCCGTTTCCGGACGGTCTCGGCATTATCATCGGAACGACGCGAAAATTCGGTTTTACCGCAATGATCGCACACGCCATCCTTTGCCGGTTTCTGGAAATCATCATGATAGCCAGCGCCACAGCCAGCACAGCTAAAGCGACCAGCAATCCGCTTGGTCAAAACCTCTGCATCAACGGACATCTCGATGACATGATCAATTTTCATGCCTTTTTCATCAAGCATTTCATCGAGTGCTTCGGCCTGAGCCGTCGTCCGCGGAAAACCGTCGAGAATGAAGCCATTCTTGCAATCAGGCTCATCGATGCGTTCAGAGATCATACGGATCATAATCTCATCGGGCACCAGGGCGCCGGAGTCCATAATGCTTTTAACTTCCTGACCAAGATCGCTGCCGGAGCTAATCGCAGCTCGCAGCATATCGCCCGTGGATAGCTGGATCAGACCATGACGGCGTTCAAGTTCCTGGGCCTGCGTGCCCTTACCGGCACCAGGCGGTCCTAACAGAATCAGGTTCATCCGCGACGCCCTCTCAGACGTGATTTCTTGATCAACCCTTCATATTGATGGGCGAGCAAATGAGACTGCACCTGCGCCACCGTATCCATCGTCACGGTCACCACAATCAGCAGACTTGTACCACCGAAATAGAAGGGGACCGAGTATTTTGAGATCAACAGCTCGGGCAAGATACTAATGGCAATAAGATAAATTGCGCCAAATACCGTCAAACGGGTCAGGATAAAATCGAGGTATTCTGCAGTGTTCTTGCCCGGGCGGATCCCTGGCAGGAAGCCACCATTCTTTTTCAGGTTGTCTGCGGTTTCACTCGGATTGAACACAACCGACGTGTAGAAAAAGGCAAAAAACCCGATAAAGAGGGAATACATAATCAGATATAGCGGTTGTCCGCGGCCCAAATAAGCCGTGATGGTACCCAGCCATTCAGGTCCGGCATTTGCTGTAAAATTCGCCAGGGTAATTGGCAAAAGCAGCAACGAACTCGCAAAAATCGGCGGAATAACGCCCGCGGTGTTGACCTTAAGAGGCAAGTGCGAGCTATCGCCGCCGAACATTTTATTACCCACCTGCCGCTTGGGATATTGCACGACAACTCGGCGTTGGGCGCGTTCGACATAGACGATGATGGCAATAACGACCATCGCCATCAACAGGAAGCCAACAATCAAACCGGCTGGCAGTGCGCCAGTCCGACCGAGTTCCAAGGTTCCGGCGAGAGCGGAAGGCAATTCAGCGACAATACCGGCAAAAATGATCAGTGAGATACCGTTACCAACACCACGCGCCGTGATCTGTTCACCCAACCACATCAGGAACATCGTGCCACCAACGAGGGTGATAACCGTTGTTGCCCGGAAAAACATTCCCGGATCGATAACTGCGGACCCCTGGGATCCAGTCATTCCTTCAAGACCGACCCCAATGCCATAGCCTTGCAATGTCGCCAGAAAGACAGTGCCGTAGCGGGTATACTGATTGATCTTTTTCCGGCCCGGCTCGCCCTCTTTCTTCAGCGCGATGAAGTAAGGCGATACAGCCGTCAGGAGCTGCATGATAATTGCCGCCGATATATACGGCATAATGCCAAGGGCAAAGATTGTCATCCGGCCAAAGGCGCCACCGGCAAACATGTTAAACATGCCGAGAATGCCGCTCGCCTGCTGATCAAAGATTTCTTTCAGAATGCTTGGATCGATGCCCGGCAACGGAATATAGGTGCCAAGACGATAAACGATGAGCGCGCCAAGCGTGAACCACAGCCGTTTCTTCAATTCAGTCGCTTTTGACAGCTGACCAAAATTGATATGAGCGGCTAATTGTTCAGCGGCAGATGCCATATCGTTCTCCGGCGGACGTCGAAACGTCCGAGTCTAAATCAGGACGCGTCTTCGTCAGAAGCGTCGTTAGCAGCATTTGCCGCCGTTTTCGCCGCTTTAGCAGCCTTCTTGTCTCTCTTGGCTTGACCTTTAGCCGGCTTGTCCGCTTTCAAAGGTTCGGACAACTTGATTGAACCACCAGCTTTCTCTACGGCTGCGATCGCAGCTTTAGAGGCACCGGCAACTTCTATATCAATCTTGGAGGTCAACTCGCCTTTTGCAAGGAGGCGGACGCCATCTCGCGCAGTTTTGATCAAACCGGCATCACGAAGCGCCGCATCATTGATCGGCTTTGACGCATCAAGTGTTTTAGCGTCGATAGCAGCCTGCAGGCGTCCCAGATTCACTTCCCGGAAGTTCTTGCGGAAGATATTATTAAAACCGCGTTTCGGCAAACGCCGGAACAGCGGCATCTGGCCACCTTCAAAACCTGCCAGAGCGACGCCACTCCGGGATTTTTGACCTTTTTGGCCCTTACCGGCTGTTTTACCCAGTCCAGATGACGCACCACGACCAACACGCTTGCGTGGTTTCGTGGCTCCCGGATTATTGGAAAGCTGGTTTAATTGCATGGTACTACCTCAATGCGCCGCAGCGCCGTTTCCTAATCTTTTTCAACCCGGATGAGATGGCTCACCTTGTTGATCATGCCCCGTACAGCTGGCGTATCTTCCAGCTCACGTGTGCGGTGCATTTTATTCAGCCCCAGGCCAATCAACGTTTTACGCTGATCCGCAGGACGGCCAATCGGGCTTCCTGTCTGGGTAATTCTTACTTTGCCATCAGCCATCGGACGCCTCCGCTGCTACAGCGGCATCCGGGCGCGGGCCAAGAATATCAGAGACCTTACGACCACGGCGTGCCGCAACCGAACGGGGGGACTGAAGATTCTTCAATGCCTCGAATGTCGCTTTCACCATGTTGTAGGGGTTTTGAGAACCGTTGGACTTCGCCACAACATCCTGAACACCTAACGTTTCAAAGACAGCGCGCATCGGGCCACCGGCAATAATGCCCGTTCCAGGAGGCGCCGCACGACAGACAACATGTCCCGCGCCAAAGTCGCCGCGTACGTCATGATGTAAGGTACGACCTTCGCGAAGAGGGACACGGATCATTTTGGTCTTGGCTTGCTCGGTTGCCTTGCGAATGGCCTCAGGAACCTCACGCGCCTTTCCCGAGCCAAACCCCACACGACCTTTTTCATCACCGACGACGACCAGCGCGGCGAAGCCAAAACGACGGCCACCCTTTACGACTTTGGCGACCCGGTTGATACCAACCAGCTTATCAACCAACTCGGTCTGTTCGGGACTGCCGCGTCCACGACGTTGGTCATTTCTTTGACCTGCTCTCGGCGTACGTGCCATCTTTGTTACTCCGTCAGAATTTCAAGCCGGCTTCACGCGCGGCATCGGCCAGCGCCTTAACGCGGCCATGAAACAGATAAGATCCCCGGTCAAACACAACGTCGTTCAACCCTTTTGCAACAGCCCGTTCAGCAACAAGCTTGCCAACTGCAGCGGCTGCATCCTTGGTTGAACCCGATTTCAGGCCATCCCGCAATTCCTTGTCCATCGAGGACGCGGCAACCAATGTGTTACCCTGAAGATCATCGATGACCTGGGCATAAATATTCTTGTTCGAACGGAATATGGAAAGGCGTGGACGCCCGGCTCCAGCTTTGCGAATACGGGTACGTGTTCGCTGCTTCCGTCTCTCTTTTAATGCATTTGTTTTTAACATGCCGCGGTCCTACTTCTTTTTACCTTCCTTGCGGAGGATAAACTCATTTTCATACCTTACGCCCTTGCCCTTATATGGCTCGGGTTTTCTGTACTTGCGAATATTTGCCGCAACCTGACCAACCAGTTGGCGATCAGAACCGCTGACAGCGACCTTCGTGGGCTGTTCACACTTAACGGTGATACCCTCAGGAATCGGATGACGAACTTCGTGGCTAAAGCCGAGCTGCAGAACAAGGAATTTACCTTCAACTGCCGCACGATAACCAACACCGACGATTTCGAGGTTAATCGTGAATCCCTCATCAACGCCTGTAACGATATTTTGTATCAGGCTACGGGTAGTGCCCCACATTGCCCGAGCACCCTGACTGTTATTCCGGGGTTTCACTCGGACGGTGTTTTCCTCCTGGGTGACTTCGACATCGTCAACCACATTCAGGCTCAACTCTCCGAGCTTGCCCTTTGCCGTAACCAGCTGGCCGGCGATATTGAGCGTAACGCCATCAGGTACAGTTACAGGGCTTAATCCAACGCGTGACATTTTCGTCTCCTAGAAAACCGTACAAATGACTTCGCCGCCAACGTTCTGCGCCCGCGCTTCTCCATCGGAGAGAACACCACGCGGCGTTGACAGGATCGAAATCCCCAGCCCGTTATAAACGCGCTGTAAATCACTGATCTTCGAATAGACACGCCGACCGGGCCGCGAAACTCGCTGCAGCTCCTTAATTACCGGCTCACCTTCGTGATATTTAAGCTCTATCCGTAATTCCGGCAGCGACCGTTCATCCTGGCGAAGCTCATATCCGCGGATATAACCCTCGCGTTGCAGAACATCCAGGACACTGACCCGAAGTTTTGAAGACGGACTATTGATAGCACCTTTGTTCGCACTTTGACCGTTGCGAATTCGGGTCAGCATATCACTGATGGGATCACTCATTGTCATCGTTTCTTCTCTCTCACCAGCTCGACTTGACCATGCCGGGAATATGTCCATTCGACGCAAGATCACGCAACGCGATACGCGAAACTTTAAACTTGCGATAATAAGCGCGCGGGCGACCCGACACCTCGCAACGATTCCGAATTCTCGTCGGCGCAGAGTTCCGTGGCATTTCGGCCAGTTTCAATCTCGCCGCAAAACGCTCCTCAGCCGGAAGCGACTGATCAGAAGCGATCGCCTTCAGCCGGGCTCTCCGCGCGGCAAATTTCTTCACCATACGGATACGTTTCCGGTTTTTTTCAACAGCGCTGGTCTTTGCCATGCAAACTCTCCCGCAGCTCTTCGTTCAATTAATCGGCAAATTCAAGCCCTTAAGCAGGGCTTTTGCCTCGTCATTCGTCTTTGCAGACGTGACGATTACAATATCCATCCCACGCATCTCATCGACCGTGTCGTAATCGATTTCGGGAAAGACGATTTGTTCCTTCAGACCAAGTGCATAGTTACCGCGCCCATCGAAACTTTTAGATGACAGGCCGCGAAAGTCACGTACCTGCGGCAATGCAATATTGATCAGACGATCCAAGAATTCGTACATGCGATCACGACGCAGGGTGACTTTACAGCCAACCGACATTCCCTCACGCAACTTAAAGGTCGCAACCGATTTCCGAGATTTAATCACCACTGGCTTTTGACCAGCAATCAAGGCCATCTCAGCTGCCGCAGCATCGATTTTCTTGGAGTCTGCGGCTGCTTCGCCAACGCCCATATTGATAACAACCTTTTCAACCTTGGGTACTTCCATGGGGTTGCCATAGCCAAAAGCCGAAACCAGTTCGGGCTTAACGACGTCATTATAATGTTCCTGCAAACGGGTCATCGAGCTGCCTTTAATCAATCATCTCACCGGAGCCGCGTGCAACGCGGACCTTCCGGCCGTCCTCTAAGACTTTAAAACCAACTTTGGTCGGCTTACCGCTATCCGGATCCACCAAAGACACGTTGGAAACATGGATCGATGCCTCTTTCTCATCGATGCCACCTGGGTTGTTCTGCGATGGCGCGGTATGGCGTTTAACGATATTAACGCCCTGAACAATTACCCGCTGATCATCACGCATCACGCGCAGAACATCACCGGTCTTGCCTTTATCGCGGCCAGTCAGGACGACAACGTTATCGCCCTTACGGATTTTTTTGGTCATTTTGTCTTTACTTGCCATTTCAATTGCCCCCTACAAGACTTCTGGTGCAAGAGAGATGATCCGCATGAAATTACGGCCACGCAATTCACGTGTCACTGGGCCGAAAATACGAGTACCGATCGGCTCATTCTGCGGATTGATTAAAACGGCGGCGTTCCGGTCAAACCGAATTGACGTACCATCCGCCCGATGAATTTCCTTGGCGGTCCGAACGATGACAGCCTTATGGATATCACCCTTCTTTACGCGGCCGCGCGGAATGGCTTCCTTGACGGTTACCACGATGACGTCGCCGATAGTGGCGCTCCGGCGGCGACTGCCACCGAGGATACGGATGCACTGCACCCGGCGTGCACCGGAATTATCTGCAACTTCTAAATTTGTTTCGACGTGAATCATTGTATTACTTTCCAGCAGGTACGGCGTTATTCACCGTCAGCCAGTACCTCCCAACGCTTGGATTTGGAAATCGGACGACATTCGCGAATACGGACATTGTCACCGGTCTTGAAAGAATTTTCCGGATCGTGCGCAGCGTACTTCTTTGACTGCCGAATAAATTTTCCATAAAGCGGATGACGCACCCGGCGCTCAACTCGAACGGTAATCGTTTTGTCCGTCTTGTCGGACACCACAACACCCTGCAACATTCTTTTCGGCATGACTTACCCCTGCACCGCGGCTTGACGACGTTCGACCATCACGGTGCGAACCCGCGCGATATCCTTCCGCACCTGGCGGATACGCGCTGTGGCTTCCAACTGGCCACTGGCCCGTTGGAAACGTAAATTAAGTGCTTCCTTTTTAAGCTCCTGGATCTGATCCTTGAGCTCATCATCGGTCTTCGTTCTGATATCAGCCGCGTCCATCACACTATTCCTATTCGGCTAACCGTTTAACAACGCGCGTTTGCAGGGGCAGCTTTGCAGCGGCCAACGCTAACGCAACCCGGGCAATCGGCTCCGGAACGCCATCAACTTCAAACATGATCCGGCCAGGCTTGACACGACACGCCCAATATTCTGGCGCACCCTTACCTTTACCCTGACGAACTTCCGCAGGCTTTTGCGATACGGGAACATCCGGGAACACCCGGATCCAGACACGGCCGGCACGTTTCATATGCCGGGTAATTGCCCGCCGAGACGCTTCAATCTGCCGCGCGGTAATTCTGCCCGGCGTTGTCGCTTTCAGTCCAAAAGACCCAAAGTTCAACAAGGTAGCGCCTTTGGCGTTACCGTGAATTCGGCCCTTATGGGCTTTGCGAAACTTTGTACGTTTGGGAGATAACATCGTTCTTTATCCTTCCTGCTAAATCCCGTTAGCGTGCTGGCTGTTGATCTTGAGCGCGCTTGTCCTGCGCCATCGGGTCATGTGCAAGCACCTCACCCTTAAAGATCCAAACCTTCACACCACACGCGCCATAGGTTGTTCGTCCGGTTGCTGTCCCGTAATCAACATCGGCACGCAACGTATGCAACGGCACCCGACCTTCGCGATACCACTCTGTCCGCGCAATTTCCGCGCCGCCGAGACGGCCACCGCAATTGATACGAATACCCTCGGCGCCAAGCCGGATGGCGGACTGAACGGCCCGCTTCATGGCCCGACGAAAGGCAACACGTCGTTCAAGCTGCTGTGCGATATTTTCAGCCACCAATTTAGCGTCAATTTCGGGCTTACGAATTTCAACGATATTCAAATTGACATCACTACCGGTCATCTTTGAAAGCTCTAGGCGCAACTTTTCGATATCAGCGCCTTTTTTACCGATCACCACCCCCGGGCGAGCCGAATGAATTGTGACACGGGCCTTCTTGGCTGGCCGCTCAATGATTACCTTGGAAACCCCAGCCTGACTCAACCTGTCAAACAGGTATTCGCGCAGCTTGATATCCTCATGAAGCATGTCGCCATACTGATCTTCCGCATACCAGCGTGAATCCCAGGTCCGGTTAATGCCGAGCCGAAGCCCGATTGGGTTAACCTTCTGTCCCATTAATTGGCCTCCTCGCGCTCGCGCACGACCACAGTCAAATTGCTAAAAGGTTTCGTGATACTGCCTGTACGACCACGAGCCCGTGGACGAAACCGCTTGAGCGCAAACGCGCGACCAACCGTTGCTTCAGAAACATAAAGACGATCAACATCAAGCTGATGATTGTTTTCAGCATTGGCGATAGCCGATTCAAGAACCTTCTTGACGTCGTTGGAAACACGACGGCTGGAGAAGGTTAAATCTGACAGCGCCTTCGCCGCATCTTTTCCACGGATAAGACCGGCAACCAAATTCAATTTTTGGGGGCTGACCCGAATGGCTTTCGCAGATGCCATTGCTTCATTATCTGCGAAGCGCCGTGCAGCAGATTTCTTACCCATCAGGCCCTCCGTGCTTTCTTGTCGGCACCATGACCACGATAGGTCCGCGTCGGCGAAAACTCGCCGAACTTGTGACCAACCATATTCTCAGTCACCAGCACTGGCACAAACTTCTGGCCATTATAGACGCCAAAGGTGAGACCAACGAACTGTGGCAAAATGGTCGAACGACGTGACCAGATGCGAATGATTTCCTTACGTCCAGAACCACGTGATGCTTCTGCTTTCTTAAGCAGATAGCCGTCAACAAATGGTCCTTTCCAAACTGAACGAGCCACGAGCCCTCTCCTCTAACGCTTATGCCGGCGGCGCATGATATACTTATCGCTGGGCTTCTTGCCCCGCGTGCGCTTGCCTTTTGTTGGAACACCCCAAGGGGTGACTGGATGCCGACCACCGGAACTGCGGCCTTCGCCGCCGCCATGCGGATGATCAACCGGGTTCATGGCAACACCACGAACAGAGGGGCGCTTACCAAGCCAGCGATTACGGCCCGCCTTACCCATATTCGTGTTTTTATTATCAGCATTGGAAACCGAACCGATGGTCGCCATACAACGGGCTGGAACCATCCGAAGCTCACCGGATCCTAGTCGAAGCTGGGCGAAACCAGCGTCTTTACCGATAAGCTGGACGTAAGTGCCTGCGGCACGTGCGATCTGACCACCGCCACCGGGTTTCATTTCGATGTTATGAATGATCGTTCCGACAGGGATATTTTCCATCGGCATCGCATTGCCGGGTTTGATGTCTACCCGCTCACCGGAAATAACCTGATCACCAACCGCAACACGCTGTGGTGCCAAAATATAGGAAACTTCACCGTCGCTATATTTGATTAAAGCGATAAAAGCTGACCGATTAGGATCATATTCAAGACGCTCAACGGTCGCCGCAACATCCGCTTTACGACGCTTAAAGTCGATCTTGCGATAGCGGCGCTTGTGACCACCACCCCGACGACGCATCGTGATGCGGCCCAGATTGTTACGACCACCCTTACTGTGCAAACCCTCGGTCAAATTCTTGACCGGCTTACCCTTCCAAAGTTCTGACTTATCGACCAGAACCAGTGCACGTTGCGACGGGGTCGTCGGTTTAAAATTCTTCAACGCCATGATTTAGATTCCCGTCGTA
>CALIBP010000203.1 GCA_938048165.1 uncultured Alphaproteobacteria bacterium
GAAGCCGGTTCGGACAAAACCAGGATCGTCAGCTCGGTGGTCTATATGTCCGATATGGATCTCAAGGACGAAATGAATGAGGCCTGGATGGCCTGGATGGACCCGGCCTGTCCGCCGGCACGCGCGGGCGTTGGCGTCACACTGACTCCCGGCACCCTGGTCGAGATTAGGTGTATCGCCGTCCAGTCAGAACACTACACGACGTCGAGCGGCCGCTTGAGGAATTTCAGTTTTGGAAGGGCGGGCATGATCTCGCCCCAATACCCATCGAATTCGAGACAGGCAACCGTTGCGGTTACCATATTGCCGCCAGCATTGGCGAAACTGTCATAACCGGCAGCGGCAGATACGAAGTCTTCCAGACCTGGATTGTGACCGACAATCATCACCCGCCTCGCTTCGTCAGGCAGCATCGTAATAAAATCCAGCAGCACCTTTTTTGGCGCCAGATACAGCGACTGATCGACGGCAATCTGCGTTTCATCAAGCTCAAAAATACCTGCCGCATGAAAGGCTGTCGCAGCGGCCCGCTCCGCAGACGACCCAACGATCATTTCCGGTACATAGCCTTCCGTCAGTAACCAGTTCGCGACCAGCTCGACTTCCGCATAGCCGCGGAGCGCCAGCGCGCGATCATAATCTTCAATACCAGTACCGTTTTGCGCCTCGCCATGGCGCAAAACCAAAAGCTGCCGGGTCATTTTTCCTCCGATACCACCTTGTTGATATTACTCTTACCGCAACATTGCATGACCCGCCATTGCATCGATTGATGTTGACGACGGCACGGCACTCAACGACATTTCATCTAACAAAGTTAATCCTGACAGGGAGATTTCCATGGGAAAACTACGCCACATCGCACTTTCAGTTGAAGACCCTGAAGCCAGCTGTGAATTTTTCAAAAAAGCCTTTGATATGGAAGAGGTTGGTCACTCTGGCACCGGGACCAAATATCTCACCGATGGCACCGTCAATATTGCCCTGCTCAATCGCAAGGGAAAGCCACTTGGCTATGAAGGGGACGAGCCGTTCTTCGGGATTGATCATTTCGGCATTTGGGTCGACGACGTCGAACAAGCCTGCGCCCAGGTCGAGGCCGCCGGTGCCGAACATGTCATGGGAAATAAAAGCGGTGACCCCAACAGCTTCTATGAAATCAAATACCGTATGCCAACGGGCGAGATGTTTGACATTACCGCCGGTGGCTGGCGCGGCGCCGTCAAAGACGTGAAACCGGCAAACGATTAATCCCGGAGATTACTCAATGGACATTGAACTGCCGCAGGAAATGGAGAACCGGATCGCCGCGATCAGCGATGAGGAACTTGCGTTCCGGGGCTGGACCCGCGACGGCATGCGTGAAGGGTATCGAAAACGTCTCGCCGATGATGTCAACTCTCCCCAGCCTGGCGACTTGGCGCCAGACTTCCGGTTGGAGAGACTCGGACCAGCTGGTGAACGCACCGGCGAACAGATGACCCTCTCTTCACTGCGCGGTAAACCCGTCGGGCTGATCTTCGGGTCCTATACCTGACCGCCTTTTCGCCGCGAGGCCGTGCGTCTCGATAACATTGCGAAAGAGTTTGGCGACAGGGTTCAGTTTCTCTGTGTTTACATCAAAGAAGCGCATCCGACAGACGGGTCGCAATCGCCGCCTAATATTGACGACGATGTGCTCTACACCCAGCCCACGACGGATGACGAACGGGCCGAAATTGCGGCGGCCTGCATGCTGCGTTTCAACTTTTCTTTTCCCATGGTCCTCGACAATATGTCCAACGAGGTCGAAGGAAAATACAAGGCCATGCCGGAACGACTCTATATGCTCGACGCCGAAGGACGGGTAACATGGAAGTGTGGCCTGGGGCCACATCTGTTTGACCCGGATGGATTTGAAGAGGCCATTAAGGCACCCGCTGGATAAAGGTTTACAAACGAGATGATTACCGAAGAACTGTCGCAAAGCTGGCTCGATGATGGCTTCGCCCTTATCCGCAATATCTTCCCTGAAGACATGATGGATTTGCTGCGCGCTGGTACCGAAAGCGCCATGGCAAACCCGGGACCGACCTCCAAGGAATATGCCGAGAACGGCAAGGGTCGTTTCTTCACGGACCATCACATGCGAAATCGTATCCCGGAATTTCAGAAGTTTCTTGATGAGTCTTCGGTCCGGGAAGTTGGCGCACAGCTCATGCGTACCAAAAAGCTCAACCTGTTTGATGAGCATCTGCTGGTTAAGGAACCGGGGACAGACAACCCCAGCCATTGGCACCAGGACCTGCCTTATTATGAGCTATCGGGGACCCAGATCATTTCGCTATGGATTCCGATGGACCCGACCAGCCCCGAGTCTGGCGCTGTCAGCTTTATCCGGGGCTCGCATCGCTGGGGGAAAATCTATCAGCCGATCAAGATTGGTCTGGGCTCTCTCGTCGAAGAAGCTGATACGTTTGATGGCCCTGCTCCTGACATTGCTGGCGAACCCGACAAGTTCGACATCGTAACGTTTGACGATCTGCAGCCGGGTGACTGCCTGGCCTTCCAGGCCGCCGTTCTGCATTACGCTTCGCCCAACACCACCAAGAGCACGCGGCGTCGGGCCGTCTCCATTCGCTTCGCCGGCGACGATGTAACCTGGCAGCCACGGCCCTATATCCCGTCAATGCCTGACACGCCTGATCTTATCCCCGGTGGACCGTTGGATAGCGAGCAATATCCGGTCGTCTGGACCTCTGCCTAAACGCTCACGCCTCTTCACAAGATTGTCATCGTCACGACATTGCTCTAGCGGCATGTTTCTTGCCTACCCATGTCTGTTTCAGACAATAAACAGTGGGGTGTTGCCATGAATGAAGCGACCGACACAGTCCAACCCGTAAAAGTTACCCTGTTTCGCTGGGCCGGGGCCTGGGGGCCATTCAAGGTCAACATCCCCTGCGGCGAATGCTCTCTAACGCTTGATGTTATAAAGGACACGTTTGACACCGACCTAGAAGGGATTCCCGTCGAGCTTGATGTCCGTGACTGGCTCTCCGAGTGGTGGAAACCGCTCTTCAAAGGTGGTTGGCACGCTCCCATCGTGATGGTCGAAGGCAGGCTTATTAACCAGGGACAGGCCCTCAATCGCGGTGTCCTGACTGAGGCGATTATTAACGCCTATGCAAAGCGTTCTGAGGTTTCGGGCAACCTGTTGTTTGGCAAAGCAACCTGCCCGCACTGTGTTCGGGCAAAGGGTTATCTGGATGAGGCGGGTATCAACTACACATACCACGATGTCGTGCGGGACCCACGCGCGCTCTATGAAATGCTGGCGCGGGTGAAACCGATAGTCGGGCCCAAGACACCGACCACCGTGCCACAAATCTGGCTCGATGGACGTTATGTTGGTGGCGCGGATCAGCTTAGCAAGTTACTCGAGCGCGAGGTTGAGCCAAACCCGGATCGCGGTCAGTGCTCGCTGTCAGCGAAGGCGGCCTAGCGGAAACTCAGAAGAACGCGAAAACCCGCGACTCAATACTCTGGCGAGGCGTCGCGTCCGGCGGCGTATTGGGATCGACAATCGCGGTATGCGGTGCAAACCGGGCGCGACCGTCTTCTTCTGACTCGTACGACTTGATGAGCATGGCTTCATTGCGCTGCATCATCGGGAAATAGAACCATTGCTGGTTGGGGTTATACATCAGGCGATAGGTTTCGCCGATCCGTTCTGCAGCCCGGCGCTCAGTTGCCATCATGTCGCTCAACGCAACGGAGCGTGCATCACAGATCGCCAGCGGGTTGGTTTCAACCGCCCCAACAATCGAGCGCCAGATATTGATGATCGCAAAACGCCGTTCGAGATAAGGCGCCGCCTCTTCCTTGCCAAACCAGTCCTGCACCCGCACCGGCCCGGATTTTACCGTGTAGTCATTATGCGCGCGCTGAACCGGCTCGCGGACTTTCTTGGCCGTCCGGATACTCTCATCACCGGCCCGCAGTGTGTGATCAAAAACCACGACATCTTGCGCCCCGGTTTCGCGCTTGATCAGATCCTGCAGCTCGGCGTTATAGATATTCTCGATCTGGTCGTTATCATAAAAATCCGTGACCTTTGTTTCAAGCGGCACCAGGGCAAACCCCTCGCGATCCAGTGACAGCTCGGCAACAAGTGGCCGCGCATCGCGGACTGTTACCGTCTTGCTCTCATATTCGCCGATATGTTCGGACTTACCGCCGCCCGCGACGGACGGAATATTGACCGGCTTGATGCCGGTATCGACCATAAAATTGACCGACGTCTCGATCTGGTCGAGAGGCTGAGCCTGTTTTAGCTGTGCCATGATATGCGATCCTTTATGACCGGAGATGATCTATTCTAACCAGTGAATTAGCGTGACGCCAATTGCGATCAACCCCTCTTCCACAAATCAGAAATTCAGACGAACCTCACCGAGCGGTCCAAAATCCGTGATTGATGTTGATCCGGAAGCAATAGGTGCCAGCCCGGTGCAGGTACCAAGCGTGATGATCTGACCGGCGGTTAGCGGACTGCCTCGATCAACACAAAGATTTGCCAGCCAGGCCAGCGCGTTCAACGGGTTGCCTAACACCATAGAGCCATCGCCCTCGCCTTTGAGCCCGCCATCGATGTGAAGCGCCACGCGATGGGTTGGCAGGTCAAACTGCCGCCAATCCGTGCAGGGTGTCCCCAGCACCAGCCCTGCGACTGTGCCGGCGGCGATCAATGTGTTCTCCCCCGCTGCCTTACGATCCCCAATGCGGGAATCAACAATCTCAACCGCCGGTATCACGGCCGCGACCGCATCCATAACGCTCGCCACCTCATAGGGTGCAGCCATTTCCGGCAGGTCCGCCCCAAGCATCACCGCAAACTCGCCCTCAAGGGCGGGATTGGCAAATTTGCCCTCTGGAATATCCAGCGGACTTAGCGCCAGCGCCGTGTTTGGCAAGCGCCCGGCAAAGGGCTGGGTGATGCCAAGCATGGTTTGCGTCGCATGGTTGGTTGCCGCCACCTTCCAGCCCATGGCAAAGGCGCCATCGAGCCGCAAAACGGCCTCCTGGATTTCATACCCCTCACCGATTGTCGCCGGGCGGCAGGCCTCGGGCAGTGTATCGATTTTGCTGCCCTGATCACGGCATTGCAGAAATATGGCGGCGGCCTGTTCGGCGGCTTCGGGGGTCATGACGATGCTCTTTCGGTTCGAATAAGAATGAACCGCAAATTAGGGCGAAACCGCAATCGAGGGCAAGGGAACGAAAATTTCTTGCATTTCATTCTATGTGCTATAGAACCGCTGGCCGCAGGACAATTTGCATGCAATATGCAAATCACATCATGGGCCGGCTTAGCTCAGTTGGTAGAGCACCTGATTTGTAATCAGGGGGTCACGAGTTCGAATCTTGTAGCCGGCACCATTTTTGCTGAACGTGGCTGAAAGCCGCGTAAGCCGCAAAAATCCGCCAGAGGCATGCAAAGCGAAGGCAAGTCATCAAAATCCCCCGGAGGGTAATCATTTCAGTGCGCGCCTGTGATGCGGCAAAAATCAGAGCAAGAAGAAGTATTCTCTATCTACAAGAGGGAAAAAATTCGTCCGGCATCTGTGAGGAAATACCCCGCCACGACGCGTGCCGACAGCATAGCTGTCTCCTTGGTCTCAACGCCCGGAAACGATGGCGGGGATGTCTGGATTTAATTTCCAAAGGCGACAAACGTCACCTAAAAAAACCTTTACCTCCAACGCCACCACCCCACCCAGCGAGACACCGCCGCGGCGCTTGAGGACAAACGGATTCACATCGATAAAATCGCGCCGGTTACCCGGATCAAGGACGAGGTGGCATATCCGCTGCCGCTCCCCGTCGAAATGGCTGGGCCTCACCGTAGATCAGGCTGCACCACAGCCACTCCAGAGGACCCTGCCGGTAGCAGGACAGCCAGATATGGCTAAACGCGATCTGCAGCCCCCATATTCCGATGCACAGCAACCCCAGCAGATAGCGTTAGAGGACCCCGTACAAATCAAATCCAATGAACAGGATCAACAAA
>CALIBP010000204.1 GCA_938048165.1 uncultured Alphaproteobacteria bacterium
ATCCCTGGACTCTATGCGGCTGGGGAAGCTGTCGGCGGTGCCAATGGCGCGACACGATTGTCCGGCAACGCCATTCCTGAGGCCTTTGTTTTTGGCGAGCGCGCTGGAAAGTTCGGTGCCGCCTTTGCCAAGGGCCGGTCGCATGCATCGATCAATGAAAAACTGGCGACATCTGTTCTGTCTGAACCGAAATCGCAGCTTAAAAAGGGCGCCGACCCCGACGGCAGTGCCACAGCGCTCATGACCGAGCTGCAGGCACTGATGTGGGACAAGGTAGGTTTGTTCCGCACCGGTGAGAAGCTTGAGCAGGCGCTGGAACGCATACGTGAAATGCAGAGCGGCGATCTGCGCAACATCACCATTCCAGATGACTCGCCGTTTAATCAAGCGCTGTTAGACTGGTACGAGTTGCGCGCCGGACTTTTGTGTGCGGAGTCAGTGACGTTGGCGGCGATTAACCGGACGGAAAGCCGGGGCGCTCACCAACGTGAAGACATTCCAGATGCATCACCCGAATTTGAGCGCAACCAGACGATTGAATTATCCGGTGGCGAAATGGTGACAGGCTGGGCGGACGTACCACGAATTTCCTATACCCTCGAAGAAAAACAGGCGGCTGTGATATGAGCGAAGATCTGAAAACCACGCTTAAGGTATATCGCGGTGCCGCTGGTGAAGATGCTCACTATGACCATTTTGAAGTACCGCATGAGGAAGGTGCGTCGGTGCTGGATGCGCTGGTTTGGGTCCGTGAAAATGTGGATGCCTCCCTGGCGTTTCGCTATTCCTGCGTCAGTGCCAATGCCTGCAAGGAATGCATGATTCTGGTGGATGGTCAGGTGAACTACGCCTGCACAGCGCGTCTCAATACGGGCGCTGTGACTGTGGAACCGTTGGCGAATAAAAAACAGATTCGCGATCTGGTCACAGACATTGTACCACCGAAAGAACGGCTCGGATCAGCGGATGCCGAGTAAGAGCCTTCAGGCAGCTTGCCCCGCTCGGCCCTCGTTCACCAATTCAACCAGCCGTGCTGGGGTTATTGGGGCTTCTGCAATATGTGCATTGAAGGGGCTTAGCGCATCTTCGATTGCCGAAATGACAGCTGCTGCCGCAGGAACTGTTGAGCCTTCGCCAGCTCCTTTAACTCCAATAGGATTTAGCGGTGACGGGCTTTCGAGAAATTCAATATCAAAGTTCGGCATTTCCGGTGCGGACGGTAGCAGATACTCGCCAAAGTTTGTTGTGACCGGATTGGCATCATCGTCATAGCCCATCCATTCGAACATGGCATTGCCAATTCCATGTGCGACCCCACCGGTTACCTGACCGGTAACGATCATTGGATTGATGAGCGTGCCGGAGTCATGGGTGATGGTGTATTTGAGAATTTTGACGCCGCCGGTTTCGGGGTCGGCTTCAACTTCGCAAATATGGGCACCGTAACAATAGGCCAATGGGTCGGTCAGGAAATTCTTGGTTGATTCCATTCCGGGCGTGATGCCACCTGGCAAGGCGTAGCCAGGCGTTCCTGCAACAGCATGGGCGACTTGTCCTAAGGATACGGATAAATCCGGCACACCTTTCACGCGGATGTCTTTGCCATCAATCTCGAGGTCTTCCTCGGAGGCTTCCAGCAAATGGGCCGCGACTTTTAACGCTTTCTCGCGAACTTCAACGGCCGCAACATGGCCGGAGGAGCCGGCGGTGATTGCCTGACGGCTGCCAAAACCACCCATGCCCATCGGAATCTGCTGGGTGTCACCGGCAACGACTTCAACATTATCCATGTCTCCACCGAGCTGTTCAGCGACAATCTGCGCCATCATGGTTCGTGTACTCTGGCCCATGGCTGCGGCACCGGTATAGACTGAGATTTTGCCTGACGTACCGATCCGGACGATAGCGGTTTCAAAGGGTCCCCGACCAGTGCCTTTGACGCCGA
This sequence comes from uncultured Alphaproteobacteria bacterium, assembly GCA_938048165.1. GTDB lineage: Bacteria > Pseudomonadota > Alphaproteobacteria > MPNO01 > UBA2964 > UBA2964. Next base: position 1,946 of record CALIBP010000204.1, read on the forward strand.
AAGAAACGCCAATACCAAGGTAACGGCCTTCTGCACGGGCGGCTTTTTGCCGTTCGGCAAAATCGCCATAGCCCGCTGCTTCCATGGTCATTTTCTGTGCCTTTGGAAAATCGCCTGAATCATAGGTGATGTTTACGCCGGCCCGTGTTTTAAGCGGTTTCTTGTAAGGCATTTCGTCGCCAGGGATCATGTTCTTTAGCCGAATATCTGCGCGATCCAGCCCAAGTTCGTGGGCCGCGCGGTCCAGCAGCCGTTCCATGACGAAGGTCCCCTGCGGATGGCTGGCGCCACGGACCGGCGCACACGGCATCATGTTGGTGAGGGCAAGTTTTTGGTCCATCCGATAGTGCGGAACCTTGTATGGTCCCGGAATACAGGTGGCTGCATTATAGGGCAGGGTGATGCCTTGAATTGTATAGGCACCGTGATCGTGGATCATGGTGCCGCGAACGCCGAGAATCATGCCGTCATTGTCGACAGCAATCTCGGCATCCCAATACTGGTCGCGCTCCTGAACGGCCGAGACGAAATGTTCGCGTCGGTCCTCAATCCATTTTACTGGTCGGCCGCATAGCTTGGCGGCGAGGGCGACAACAAGCTCTTCGGAATAGAAAACAAACTTAGGACCGAAACCACCACCAACATCTGGCGTAATAACGCGCAGCTGGTTTTCATCGGCACCGAGCAGTTTGACAATAAAGCCGTGAACCAGATTTGGCATCTGGGTGGAGGACCACAACGTCGTAACATCCTGGATAGGGTCATAACGTCCAACAGCCCCGCGACATTCAATAGGATGGGCGCTGCCGCGATGTTGCCAAATTTCTTCGCGGAAACTATGCGGCGCTGAATTAAACGCATCATCCACATCGCCGTACTCCTGGACCATCTCCATCATCAAATTGCTGTCGATGTGGACAGACGCTGTTGGAGCATCGGGTTCAAGTGCCTTTTTGCAATCACCGACCGCTGGAAGTGGGTCCCAATCCATCTCGACCATGGAGGCAGCGTCTTCGGCAATATGGCGGGTTTCTGCAATGACGATGGCCACGCATTCGCCGGCATACATTGTCTCATCAAAAACCATAATGACCGGCCCGGCCGTTTCGGCATTGGGGACACCGCCGGGAAACTCCACGGGCAGGCGGTCCGATGTCAAATGTGATTTAAGGTCTTCAAAAGTGTAGATAGCGTGGACGCCTTCCATAGCTTCGGCAGCAGATTTATCGATCCCTTTGAGGCGGGCATGGGGAAAGGGGCTGCGAACAAAAGCGGCATTCGCCATATTGGCAAGCTTGATGTCATCGACATATCGGCCTTGTCCGCGGAGCAAGGCAGGATCTTCGAGTCGCTTTACGCGTCCACCAAACACCTTGCCATCCATGAGAATCACCTTTGTTCAAATTGCATATGAAATCGCTGTAGTGTTTTAGCGCCTGATGGCGGCAGGGTCCAATCCGTAGACATAAAAAAACCCGGTTAAAACCGGGTACGTCGTTTCAACTTGTTCTACGGACTATTCGGCTGCTGCAGCTTTTTGGTCGCCGCCGCCCTCCACTTGCTTCAGGGCAAACAGATAATTCGGGTCGAGTTTCCACCGTCCGACGACCTTTTTCGCGGTATCGAGACGCAGCCGGTCAAAGAAGGTCATGACACGCGAAACTTCACGCGGATCGACGACTTTGTCTCCTGGGCGGGCGGATCGGCTGAGCAGGAACAGGGAACCAAAACCTGGTTTAACCATCCGAATGGCTTTGTAGGCGATGGCGAGACCCTCTCCACCGGGTTCAAAGACGATACGACGCACAAGATTGTGCCGCAGACCGGTCAACTGGGCGAACATGCCTTCGAACATTCTCACTTCGCCTCTTCGCAATGTCTGAAGCAGGACCTGCGGCGTGATGGCCTGTTTATCGGCGAGTCTCTGCGCCAGATGTGATGCCTGTTCCAACGAGCGGGTGTCGATTTCACCATGGCCACCTGCCGGCTCGGGTTCGCCGAGAAGATCCTTGATTGTGCTTTCGATTTTTTGGTCGAGCTCGGTAGGGTCGATCTGGTATTGCTCTACGATATGCTTGCGAAGGGCTGCGGAGACCCACCAATACATTCTTTTTGCGAGATGGGGGCTTAGATCCGGTCGGTTGAGCAAAGGCTCTTGCAGCGGTTCCTCCGTTTTAGACGCGTTTACGAGTGTTTCAATTGTGTCGTCAGATATTTGTGCTGAGTCGTTTTCAATGAGCGTCTTGATGACTTTGGTGTTTCCGGTCTCAACCAAAGCTTCTGAGACGGCTTCGGACACTTTATCGCGCATCGCAATCGTGAGCTGATGCTCAAAAGTCTGATGTTGAATTATTTCGATCAGCTCAAGATCCTGCAAAACTTCGCTTTTGAGCAATATATTATGAGCGACGTCCAGTTCATCATTGGCGAGAATGTTAATCAGGTCGCTCGGCGCTTCGCTCTCTTCCGCCATTCGGTCAGCAAGGGCTTTACGGACAGAAATCTCAACATCCTGAATAAGCTGACGCAGGATATCTGTCATGAGGGTCCGTTCGCGTTCGTTCAGAACCCGTTCTTCCTCAAAAAACAGATCACCGACGATCTGAACAAGCTGAGACTTTCCGTTTGCGGATTTATCCCGTGCCAGATCGAGTAGGTCCTGCATTTCTTTGTCAGGCGATACGGTCATCGCTAACCAATTCTAATTTCGTCCCAAATATATTTGTAACAACGTGTGCAAAGTGGCGCTGAAGCACTTAATTTATCCTTAACCTGCAAGCTGTTTCGTATCCAATTCGAATAAAAAATTGCGTAAAAATATACGTTAAGGATATCGATAAACCCGTCTTTAACCTGTCATCTATAAGAAGGGCTTCGATTCATAGAGGTAAAGAGTAGTTTATATGCAAATTCACCCCGGTAACGCTCTCTTTCAGACGGTGTCCGGATCCGCCGCGCAATCGGGCACGATCCAGAATAATCCGCAGCAAGCTCAACAGGTACAAAAGCAGTCGGGCACGCAACAATTACAGAGTGCAGCACCGCAATCTTTGACTCAGATGACAAATGGCAGCGGCTTAAGCCGTGAAGTGCCAATTCAACCAGCACAAAATTTTCCTCGGGGAAGTTTTATCGACGTCGTTGTTTGACGTCATATTTTAAAAGGGGTCCTGCCCGTAGAAACGGCTCTGGGTTAACTGTTAAGCCCTAAAAGATTGCGGGCGAAAAAATCTGCGTCGAAAGGCTGCAGATCATCTTCACCTTCACCGACCCCTACAGCATGAACCGGGAGTTCGAACCGTTCTGCGAGTGCGACAATGACACCACCACGGGCTGTGCCGTCGAGCTTGGTCATTACTAACCCACTAACATCTGTCATTTCTTTGAATGTTTCGACCTGTGAATGGGCATTTTGACCAACGGTGGCATCGAGGACGAGCAGGCAGCTATGGGGTGCTTCTGGATCGAGTTTGCGGAGTACACGAATGATCTTGGATAATTCGCCCATAAGATCTTCGCGGTTCTGCAATCGTCCTGCCGTATCAATCATTAAAATATCGGCATTGTCTTTTTGAGCTTGCTCGAGCGCATCATAGGCTAACCCGGCGGCGTCAGATCCAGTTTCTCGGGCGATAACAGGGCAGTTTGTTCTCTCTCCCCAAATCTTCAGCTGTTCAACGGCGGCTGCCCGAAAGGTGTCCCCCGCCGCCAGAAGGATGGATTTGCCTTCGCTTTTCCAGTTTTTAGCAAGCTTACCAATTGTTGTCGTTTTGCCGGAACCGTTTACGCCAACCACTAAAATGACGTGTGGTTTGCGGGTGCTGTTAATCTCAAGTGGCGTTGCAACGGGACGCAGAATATCAGCGATATTGCGCGCCAGCGCTTCACGAATCTCGGTATCGCTGATCTCTTTATCAAATTTCTCATCCGCTAGAGCGGCGGACAGTTTAGTTGCCGTCGAGACACCGAGGTCGGCGCTGATGAGGGCTTCCTCAAGTTCTTCAAGCGTGGCAGCGTCGAGAGTTCGTCGCGACAGGGCGGCGGAAATACCGCTGGTTAATTTTTCGGAAGTGCGGCTCAGTCCGGAGCGTAACCGTGATAGCCAGCCGCCTGACGTTTCGCTCATATTATTGTCGCATCCAGTTGGGCGCCGTTGGAGCCGGTGATCTTACAGGTGATCAGGTTGCCCGCTTCCACATCGTTCCTTAATCGCACGGGCAGGAATTGTTCACACCTACCCATATTCTCTTTTTCGATTAACACGCTGGCGGTTTTTCCTATACGAGTCTTTAACAGGGCTGTTAACCGTGCTGTCCCAGCATCACGCAGGCGAGCGGCCCGTTCGCGCCTGATCTTTTTCGGAACAGAGGGCATTTTAGCTGCTGGCGTGTCGCCGCGTTCCGAATAGGGAAAGACATGTAAATGAGTAAGGTCACACTCGTCGATGATTGCGAGTGAGTTCTTGAACATTTCATCGGTTTCGGTGGGGAAACCGGCGATCAGATCGGCGCCAAATGTAGCGTCGGGACGCATATCGCGAATTCGTTGGCAAACCTTAATAGCATCTTCGCGATTGTGGCGACGTTTCATGCGTTTCAGGACCATGTCGTCACCGGCTTGCAGGCTAAGATGAAAATAAGGTAGTAACCGTGCCTCTGTCTCGATCAATCCAAATAGATCATCGTCAATTTCAACCGGGTCCAGGGAGGAAAGACGTAGTCGCGGCAGATCGGGGACTTGCATTAAAAGCCGACGGCATAGGTTGCCGAGTGATGGGTGGCCGGGCAAATCCTTGCCGTAATCGGTTAGATCGACACCGGTGAGAACGACTTCATTATAACCGTTCTCTACCAAAGAGCGCACCTGGCGCACAACTTCCCCAACAGGTGTTGACCGGCTGGGGCCTCGACCAAAGGGTATAATACAAAATGTACAGCGATGATCGCAGCCTTGTTGCACCTGGACAAATGCGCGGGCGCGTTCCTCAAAACCACTAATCAGGTGATTGGCGGTTTCCGTGATCGACATGATGTCGTTTACACGGATTTCGGGTTCGCTGTTTTCAAGCGCTAACCAGCTATCGGCGTGCAGTTTTTCCTCATTGCCGAGAACGATATCTACCTCTTCCATCGCACCATATTGCTCAGGATTAATTTGCGCGGCGCAGCCAGTTACGACGATCCTGGCATCCGGCTTTGATCGACGGGCTCGGCGGATGGCCTGTCGTGCTTGCCGCTCAGCTTCCGCTGTAACAGCACAGGTATTAACGACAACCACGTCATCGATACCGGCGGCTTGCGTATGGTTACGGATAATTTCCGATTCATAGGCGTTGAGCCGACACCCAAACGTAAGAATTTCTGGCTGAGCCATCGAGCTAGCCTCCGATCAATTCGGCATCAAACCTGCCGGTAAAGCTGATCGCTGTTGGCCCAATCATGATGACGTGGTCATCTGCTCGCCAATCGATTGTCAGTGTCCCGCCATCAAGTTCAACCAGAACAGTGCGTCCGGTTAGGTTGCGTCGATGTGCCGAGACCGCCGCTGCACAGGCACCGGTTCCGCAGGCTTGAGTTATGCCAGCGCCACGCTCCCAAACTCTCAGTCGGAGAGCGCCAGGGTTTTTGATCTGGGCGATGCCGATATTAGCGCGCTCCGGGAAGAACTCATGATATTCCAGAATGGGACCAACTTCGTCCAGGGGCACAGCATTGGCATCGTCGACAAAAAATACACAATGCGGATTGCCCATGCTGACCGCCGTTGGATCTGAGAGCGTCCAGTTCTCGATGTCTAGGTGAAGCGTGTCTTGCTCACTTGCGAGCGGAATATCCTGCCAGTCGAGACGCGGTCTTCCCATATCAACGGCGACCATGCCGTTGGGAAATTCTTCTGCCGTTAAAAGCCCTGCTGCCGTTCCAATATTTGCACTCGAACGGGCCTTCTCGGCCATGATCAGGTCGGCGACACATCGTGTAGCGTTGCCGCAGGCATCAACCTGAGAACCATCTGCGTTATAAATACGCATAAAAACATCGGCATTCCGCAGGGGGCCTGTGGTTGGAGATGGCTCGATGAGAATCAATTGATCGCACCCAATGCCGGTATGACGGTCGGCAATAGCCTGAGCCTGCGTCATCGATAGGTCGCGGGGGTTGTTCCGCGTGTCGATGACAACAAAATCATTGCCGAGGCCATGCATTTTTGTGAATGCGATATCAGTCATAGGCGCCTTATAGGGGCTTAGCCCGCCTTTCGTCTACTGAATTGAAGGGGTCCAAGGGGTGATCGATACCAGGAAACTGGTAGTCGAATTATTCATCGTCAATGATGCCGCGAAATCTTTTTTCTCCAGAGTTGCAGGGTGGTATCCAGCGCAAGCCAGATGAACGATTTCTTGATTGCGCCAACGCCGATGATTGAATCGGGCCTGTCGCTGGTATTTGATCCGCAATTTCCAGAATGAGTTTGCGTTTTATAGCGCGTGCAAAATCATTGAACCCGTTGGCAACAATCATGAAGGCACGCGGCCCTCCGATCACGCAATGTCGGTAATACAGATCGAGGTTAGGCATTGGTGTTCGTCCGACATTAAGGCGTCCGTTGATTATCGGCAGTCCGTTGATGGTAATACGTTTGGCAATCGCCGCATCCCGCGCGGGGACGACTAAA
>CALIBP010000205.1 GCA_938048165.1 uncultured Alphaproteobacteria bacterium
CTACGAAATTCTTACCGGCGCTGTTAAGGCGGGTTCGAAACTTGCTATCTGGTTATCGAGCCGAATTTAGCGGCTTTTCTTTTTCTTAACTCGATAATTTCGGTGGCAAGCGCCACAGGATTTGCCGAGCGCGATAAAAGCGGTGTTGGCGCGCGCCTTGTTTCCTGCCCGCCCCGATTCAGCCAAAACGATTGCAGAGCGCACCATTGAATTCATCGCGCGTGTAAATCCTCGCCAATCTTTCCATATCTTAGGTAATGCCCGCGTTGGATTCTGCCAGCTTCCTTTGGGAAATAGTTTGCTTGATTTGCGGCCATGATCGGCGATTTTCTCTGATGCCGCAGCGATTTTGGAGCCATCGAAGCGTTTTTTGCCACGTACCATGGCACCGATGCGCTTCATTTCGGTTCCCATCGCTTTCATGTGGTCCATGCGCATTTTTACGACACCCGTCGCACTCTTTTGCGCAATGACGACACTTTTTGTCGGAAATAGGCCGTTTTTTCCCGTTTTAGACTGCGCATGCGCGACATGACTGGCCACAGACAATGCCACAAAACCAGCAAAAAAGGCGATCGAGAGCGTTCTAATATTTTTCATGGGCAAATTCATAGCACCCAATTATGTCAGAATTTCGCCATTACACGACTTACTTTATATAAAAATCGCTTTGTCCCCGAAACACTCGGCTTATGAAGCCCGTAAAGGCCCAGAAACAGGACCTGAGCACCCGGTGCGAGGAACCATTTTAACCAGCGTTTGATCAAGCGGCGTGGCGGATCGCCAAACCACCAAAGGATGGGTCTTTCCCGGCCATAAGTCACAATAGCAGCCGCTTTGGAGATATGCCGCAGATTTGCATGAAGAAGACCGTCGGCGTCCATTCGGAAAGAAACGTCCGGCCCAAATACACGATCAAAGAAACCCTTGAGAATCGCTGGTGGTCCCATCGACCATGTCGGAAAAATAAAGACCAGCCCTTCACTCGCCATCAATCGCCTGGCGTATTCCGCGGCCCTGTCACCACGTTCGAAAGGATCATCAAAATATGTTTGCCGCTCACGACGGGTCAGGACCGGATCAAAACCATCCGCATAGAGGTCAATCAGATCAACTTCATGACCTGCCGTCACAAGGCTTGCTTCAACAATTGATTTGATTTCAGCGTTCAGGCAGTCACCGAGCGGATGGGCATAAACCAGCAAAACCCGCATTGGCCCGCCTCACGCTGTCCGGGGCTGCGAATGAACCGTGATCTCCGGGAGATCATCCTCATACCGTTCTATTTCAACCAGAGCTGTCTGCGAGATCGGTGCCTGCGCTAATTGCGAGGTTCCTTTATCAAGGGTCAGCATGTTGGGATTGCCATGCCGGTCGAGTGTACCCGGAATGCCCGGTTTCAGTGGATCATACCAGGCCCCTGTCGCCAGCTGCACAACGCCCTGACGAAGATCATCGGAGATCACAACACCGGCGAGACATTGTCCCCTACCGTTAAAGACCCGGACGATATCACCCGCAATTAAATCGCGGGCCTCCGCATCTGCTGAATTGATATAAATCGGTTCGCGGCCGGCGATCTTGGATTGCACACTGACCGGCCCCGAATCCAACTGACCATGCAATCGAGTCCTTGGCTGGTTGGAAATCAGGTGGAGCGGATATTCAGAGACTCTTTCTGAGCCAAGCCATTCAGCGGGCTCCAGCCAAACCGGGTGACCGGGGCAATCTTCATATCCGAACCCATCGATTGTTTCAGAGAAGATTTCAATTTTGCCAGAGGGCGTTTTCAATGGCTTCGCCACCGGGTCCTTGCGGAAACTTTCCATAAGGACGACCGCTTGATCGGGTCGGGAAAACTCGAAATCGCCGGCTTTACAAAACGCCTCGAAATCCGGCATTTCAATCCCGGCCTCTACATTTTGCTGACGGGCAACGTCATACATATGCTGTAGCCAACCAATTTCGTCGCGGCCTTCTGTATAGTCTTTGCCGAACCCTAACAAATGGGCGATGTCCGCGAAAATCTCAAAATCATTCCGCGCCTCACCCACCGGCTCCATTGCTTTTTCAATGGCAAACCACATCGCGGGTACTGAGGCGACGCCAATATCGTTACGCTCCAAAGCCGTCGTTGACGGCAACACAATATCGGCATGCCGGGCCGCGGCCGTCCAAAACGGCTCGTGAACAATGACTGTGTCCACACGCCGCCAGCCTTCTAGAAGATAATTTATGTCCTGATGATGATGGAACGGGTTACCACCGCACCAGTAAATCGCGTGAATATCCGGATAGGTAATTGTTTTGCCATTAAAGGCACAACTGCCACCAGGGTTGAGCAGCATATCCGTAACCCGGGCAACCGGGATATAAGATTTAACCGGGTTCTGACCAACCGGAAAACGTGGCCCTGCGGCGCGTGAGCGCGGTGTCCCGATCCCGCCTAGAGAACCGTAACCAAACCCCATACCGCCTCCTGGAAGCCCAATCTGGCCGAGCATCGCAGCGAGGGTAACCGCCATCCAGTAGGGCTGCTCTCCGTGATCAGCACGCTGAAGTGACCAACAGGCCGTGATCATTGTCCGACCGATTGACATCTTTTCTGCTAATTGACGGATTGCCGCCGCAGGAATTTCACAAATATTTGCCGCCCAATCAGCATCCTTCGGCTGGCCATCTGATTCACCTGTCAGATAGGAGGCAAATTTTTCAAACCCGTTGCAATAATCATTAAGAAATTCTTCGTCATGGCTGTCTGATTGATAAATCTCGAATGCAAGCCCCAGCATAAACGCGGTGTCGGTATTGGGACGGATCGCCATCCATTCCGCCCCCATCAACCCTGCCGCGTCATCCCGCACCGGGCTGACACAAACGATATTCATCTTGGAACCAGATAGTTTTTCCTGCCACAGCGCATCATCATGTTCCGGCAGACCACCATAGTTTATCTGAGTATTCTTCAACGGTACGCCGCCGAAGGACAAGAGCAGGTCAGTATTATCAACTATCGACCGCCAGCTTGTCAGGGGCCCGTTCACCGCTTGTCCCGAACCGAGAATATGCGGCATCAATACTTCGGCGGCCCCGTTAGAATAATTGCCTACCGAATTGGTAAAGCCGCCTGCCATTCCGAGAAAACGTTTGAGGGTCGCTTGCGCTTGATGAAACCGGCCAGCGCTCGCCCAGCCATAGGAACCGGCATATATCGAGGAGGGTCCAAATTCGTCGTAAATGCGTTTTAGCTCATCCGCTACAAGCTCCGTCGCCTGCTCCCAGCTTACTTGCACAAATGGTTCGCCGCCACGACCTGCCCCGGTCCCTTCTGGTCCATTCTCCAGCCAGCCTCTACGGACCATCGGCGCCATTACGCGGCTATCAAGATGCTGACTCGCCGCAACAGCTGAGTCGATCAAGGGCGTAGGATTGGGATCTCGCGAATGAGGTTCTGCAGCGAGAGTACCCTGGTCATCCTTTGAGACCTTAAAAACACCCCAGTGACCGCCGGAGGAAAACTTCTTTTTGTCTGACACAGCCGCCCCGTTTCTTTCCTGTTTGAGATTTATGACCTCGCCAGCCAACGGTCAAGCAACGGATGATCTATAAGCGGCGCACGGTTACTGCTAATATGCTGGCCAGCTCACTGTTAAACAGAAGACGAGGGGGGTTCGATCATGGCAGGGTTTTACGTCGGACATATGGGGCTACACGTACCGTCGATTGAAGAGGAATTAGAGTTTTTGGAGAAACTGGGCGGCACACTCACCGAAACTGATCGGATGGATAACGGTACACGCGTTGCCTTTGTGTCGATGGACGGCGAACGCCACCACACGATTGCTCTCTTCGAAGATGGCGAAAAATTACCAAGCGGCAATTCCCGCATGAAAGGCACTGGCCTGCACCATATCGCTATGCCCGTCGATACCCGAGATGACGTCGACCGATGGCAACGTGATCTGGAGTCTAAAGGTGTCAAAACAGCCGGACCATCTATTCAGGGCCCATTGGGCGGCGGGCTGGAAAACGGCAGCGGCAGCTATTCGATCTTTTTTCAGGACCCCAACGGTATCTGTTTTGAAATCTATACAGGGTCCATGTCAGTTGCGGAATTCAAGGCATCGAAAGCGGGCGCACCATGATCGAGCAATTCCTTCCCGTCCCGACTAAGGAAGGGGAGATGAAAACCGTTATCGCCCACCCTGACGGTGGCGGGCCATTCCCGGCGGTGGTTTTGTTCATGGACATCTGGGGTGTTCGTGAAGAACTCTGCAGCATCGCGCGACGTATCGCGGCCGAGGGATATTACGCCGTCCTGCCTAACCTCTATTACCGCCAGGGCGATATTGCCAATGTCTTCTGGGACAATGATGACCGGATGATTTCGCTTCATAAGCTCGACAAAGAACGAGAGACGATCGTTCATGACCAACGCAAAAATCTTTCCAATGAAATGATCCTGTCCGATATCGCCGATCTCATCCCTTTCATCGAATGTCAGGATACCGTCAAACCCGGGCCAATGGGTTCGATCGGCTGGTGTATGGGAGGCTGGATAGGATTCAAAACGGCCGTTGAATTTCCTGACAAGTTCCAGGCGACAGCCACATTGCATGCAACCAAACCGTTATCGGACCAGCCAGACTCACCGCATCTGCAGCTCGATAAAATGCGCGGGGGTCTCTATTGCGGCTGGGCAGAACATGACCATCTATCACCACCATCGATGGTGGCCGCGCTTGAACCTCTGCTGGCGGCGTCACCTTTAGACTATACCGGCAATCTGCATCGGGACGTCGAACACGGGTACGCCCTTCCTGACCGGGACATCTATGCTGAGAACGCCGCAGAACAAGACTGGAAAAATATTTTCAATCTATATCAGAAGCATCTGGGAAACTGATCCGGAGGACGCTATGTCACTGACTATAAAATCGTTTGATGCGCCGCTTGGTGCCGAGATTACCGGTATTGATCTTCGGCATGACCTCGATGACCAAAGCTTTTCAAAAATTGAAGCCGCCTGGCACGAACACAGCGTTGTTGTCATCCGCGATCAAAGCCTCACGAAGGCAGACCAGATTACCTTTGCGAATAGGCTGGGCCCGGTGAGCGAACGCGGGCTCCCCGCAGAGAAGCGCAAAGAAGATGATGATCATGGTGGCACGATTATGATGATCACCAACAAAAGGGGCGCAAAGGGTGAGTTCGTCGGATCAGTGCCCGAGGGCGAATTATGGTTCCACAGTGATTTGAGCTATCGGCTCGTGCCCGACCAGGCGACCATGCTGCATGCGCTCGCCTTACCGAAGAGCGGCGGCAACACAATGTTCGCCAACATGTACAAAGCGTACGACAACATTCCAGAAGCGCTGAAACAAAAACTGTCAGGCCGCAAGGTTCTGCATGCCTATGATTTTGCAACGACTGCTGGCGTGGATATCGATCAGGGGCTCGATAATATCCAGCATTTTTGGCAACCACTTTTTATTCAACACCCAATAACCGGCCGCACCGCCTTGTTTGCCAGCCGGTTGATGAGTGCACAAATCGAAGACCTCGAACGTGAAGAGAGCGATTCCATTCTCCAGGAACTGTTCAGCATTATCGAAGACCCCGCCATCATCTATGAGCATGTCTGGCGTCTGGGTGATCTCGTCTTCTGTGACAACCGGTGCTGCACTCATGCGCGACGCGAGTTTCCTATGGACGAGCTCCGTATGTTGCAGCGCTGTACGATACAAGGTGCACCGATGATTGCGGCGGCATAGTTAGCGGATCACGCCGACTTGCTGCTGCTTCGCGCCAGAAAATACGAGCTGGTGAAAATGATGACGGAACCAACCCAGGTCCAGATATCTCCAGTCTCAGAGAACAGGAGAAAGGCAGCGGTTGCAGCCATCGGCATGCGCAAAAAATCGAACGGCATGACCGCGCTGGCGTCTGCCAGCGTAAAGGACCGCGCATAAGCGTAGACTGCGATGGTTCCGTTTACGCCTATGGCAATCAAATAAGGTAGATCAGCTAGCGCTGGCGTCACCCAGAAAAACAATGCCGGGACCAATGCAATCGGCAGCATCAAGAGATTGAAATAAAACACCGACTGGTTCGCTGTATCCGTCGTCATCAGCCGTTTGACGCAAATATTTGAAACCGCATAGGAAAATGCAGAGAACAAGACAAGAAGTGTAGCCAATTCAACGGCGACAAGGCCGGGTCGAACAATCACCAAAAGCCCGACAAATCCGGCAGTCACCGCAATCCAGCGCGCGCCATTCACCGCTTCCTTGAGGATAAGGGCCGCTAGCACCACAACAAATAATGGTTGGGTAAAACTCAGTGCTGTTACATCTGGCAGGGGAATATTGGCAATGCCATAGAACAGCAATAGCACGCCAATGTAAGACAATAGCGCCCGTAGACTGTGCAGAGGTAATCGCTGGGTTTTAAGTGTCGAGAGACCTGACCTCATAGCAAGCGGCAGAAGAATACAAACCGATACCAGATTTCGAAAAAACAGAATCTCAAATGATGAATAATCGGTCGAGAGCTGGCGTACCAGAATGGTCATGATCGTCCAGCAGATCCCAGCCAGGATCATCCATGCTGCTCCACGGAGAGTATTATTCACGATGTCAGGGATTCAAGAATAGCGATGAACCGTTATCCACCTTTGACGAAACTGTCGGGCAATACTTCCGACCATTTATCGCGAATGCGGTCATCCAGTTCCTTGCTGTTGCGCGCGACAATCGGGAAGGTATCACGGCGCTTATAAGGAATACAGGCGTCAACCACGACACGCGCATTCCGCCTGTCGGTTTCATCATCAAAGCACATCGGGTCAAGATGCGAACTCCAACCACCCGAAATGACATCTACATCTTCGCGCGGATCACAACGCGTGCACATCGACCAGATGACGTCATTGATATTGGTTGGGTCGATATCCTCATCGACCACGACAGTCCAACGGTTGCAATACGCACCCGCCAAACATTGCGACGCCACCAGCCCTGCCTGTTTCGCGTGCCCGCCATAGAGCTGCTTGATTGCAACGGTGAGCCAAAACCGACTGCCGCCCGCCTCATGCGCCCATACGCCTTTGATCTCCGGCACCCCGGCGGCCTCAAGCTGAGACCACACAGCCCCACAGCGATAGTGACCAAGGTAATAGGTGTTATCGTTCGGCGGCACCGCTGGCACAGCCCCCATCAAAATTGGATTATCGCGATGCATCATGGTTTCGACACGGATAGCAGGTTCCGGGCGTTGTCCGCCAGCGTAATACCCTGTCCATTCACCGAGCGGTCCTTCGACTACTTCATCATCGGGGTGGATATAGCCTTCGAGGGCTATCTCGGCATTAGCGGGCACCGGCAATCCGGTCTTCGGCATATTGATGATCTCAATCGCCTCATCAAAAATGCCGCCTGCGGCTTCATATTCACTTTTGCCGTAAGGAATTTCGAGACCCGCCAACATGAACAAGGCCGGGTGCATGCCGAATACCGCCGCAACCGGGCAGGGCTCGCCGCGCGCGTGATATTTCTCCATGATCAGTCGCCCATGCTTGCCGGGTGACATCATGACAGACACGACATCGGGTTCATGCACCTGCATCCGATAGGTACCGTAATTGATCCAGTCTGAGTCCGGATCCTTCATCACCACCATACAGGCGGTGCCAATAAAATGACCGCCATCATGTTCATGCCAGATTGGTGTTGGGATCGATTGTACGTTGACGTCGCCTCCTTCCATGACATTCTCAAGCAAGGCACCGCCGTTCACCTGTTTTGGCGG
>CALIBP010000206.1 GCA_938048165.1 uncultured Alphaproteobacteria bacterium
CCTATCACCAGAAGATGATCTATCGGTTCAGCGTGATCAAAGATTGTCTCATTGGTAAAGAATGGAACGGTATCAAGGCCGGGAATTGGTGGTACCGCGGGCGCAGAACCTGTCGAAATAATGATACGCTTCGCAGATATTTCATACTCGCCGGCAACAACAGTCCGGGGACCGCTGAAACGCCCATGTTCTCGAATAACCCGGACACCAAGCTCCTCAAATCTCTCCTGAGAGTCGTGTGGCGCAATACCGGCGATCACGCCTTTCACATGGGCACGGACCTTTTCATGATCGATTGCCGGTTCACCGGCCTCAACACCAAACCGATTTGCGGTTCGTACTGAGTGAGCAGCATGGCCTGCCGCAATCAGGGCCTTCGATGGGACACAACCGTAATTCAGGCAGTCACCACCCATCTCGCCTTTTTCAAGGAGAACGACATCCGCCCCCATCTGAACCGCACCGGCAGCAAAGGACAGGCCACCAGAGCCAGCCCCAATGACACAAACATCGGTATCAATCCGTTCACCCATGGGAAACTCCGCGATAAGTTTGTTTCTTTATGAAGCCTAATGGACCTTGAACTTTTTATAGAGCACCGGCAACAACGCAAGTGCCGCCAACCCGATAATGGGTAGCAAGAATCTTAGTTCAAAGATAATTCCGAGATTAACGTCCTGACCAGCCTCGAGCAGCGCACCAACGCCGTCACCAACCAAGGCGTACACGAAAGTACCGGGAATAATGCCTACGGCGGTTCCGAAAATATAAACGCCAACCGGGACACTTAAGAAGGCGGGGACTAAATTCACCAGCCAAAAAGGAAATACCGGGATCAAACGCAGGAATAACAGGTAGCTCAGCGCATTTTCCTTAAACCCGTCTTCCATCTTACGAATTGCGTTACCAGCCTTGTCGCGGAGCAAATCCGCCAATGCATAACGCGCCGCCAGAAAAATAGCCGTCGCACCAATCGTTGCACCAAAAACCGTTAAGGTACCGCCTAACCAGGGTCCGAACAGAAAACCACCTGCAATCGTCATAACGGCACCACCAGGAATAGAAAACGCCGTCACCACCGCGTACATGCCTGCATAGGCCAACCAGGCGACCAGACCTGTATCGGCGACCCAACCAGTCAACGCTTCCCGGTTCTCTTTCAACGCCGTCAGGGAAAGATAACGATCAAGATCAAAGGCAAAGAAAACAACCAACCCTGCAACAAGCACAACAACAGGGATTAATTTCGCTGGAGAAAACCCCGTCTTTCCACCGGATTCCGGCGCCGCGGAGTCTTTCTGCGTGTCATTACCCAAGGTCTTCTCCTTCGGAAAACCGGTTAAGGCATGCTGTTCAGATGCTCGCCCAACCATACCCACTAATTCTTTATCCATTTGCATGTACCATAGTCATTCTACACTGATCTAGTCACCGCAGGGGGGTGAACCAATCAACTGCCGCTAAACTAAACGTGAAGAGAGTGAATTTAGACGGACTCAATGAATTGACTTCGCCGCGCCAAAACCTTATACAGCCTCCTCTTTTTAATAATCTCCTATTTGCGGAGTTCTGCCGTGAAGCGCACATATCAACCGAGCGTTCTCGTTCGTAAACGTCGTCATGGGTTTCGTGCCCGTAAAGCCACCGTTGGCGGTCGCCGGGTTCTAGCTACCCGTCGCGCTCGGGGCCGCAAACGTCTGTCCGCCTGAACGATGACCGAGGCGCCTCAGCGCCTGAAACGTCGCCATCAGTTTCTCCGCATAGCCCGCGGTGGGAAGAAATGTGCAATGCCCGGTCTTGTTCTTCAGGCTCAGAAACAGCCGCCCCTTGATCCAGGCGCTGCCGTCGACAATATCCGAGTAGGCTTCACTGTCAGCCGCAAAGTAGGGAATTCCGTCGTTCGCAATCGTGCACGCCGACGGCTTCGCGCTGCAGCAGATGTCGTGCTAAAAGATCACGCAGCTAACGGGCACGATTATGTCATTATTGGACGGGCAGCCACGCCGAGCCGCAAGTTTGATGCGTTGGTCGGTGATCTCGAAGATGCGCTACAAAAGCTGGGAAAATGGCGGAGCCCGACAAATGAGGACAAACAAGCGGAAAGGGAGGGCATATAAAAAATGAATTTATTGTCGGCAGTTCTGCGATCTCTCTGTCGTGGCCTCATTCGCTTCTATCAATGGGTAATTTCACCTTTATTTCCGGCAACCTGCCGTTACGCCCCCTCTTGCTCGCATTACGCCGCTGACGCTATTACACGCTTCGGAATTCTTCGTGGTGGCTGGATGGCGATCAAACGCATTGGTCGATGCCACCCTTGGGGCGGGACTGGTTATGACCCAGTACCCGAAACAATCGACAACACCTACACGAAAGCAAAATAAAGGTCATGGAACAACGCAATCTCATAATGGCCGTCGTCGCCTCTGTTACGATCCTGCTCGGATGGCAGTTTCTCTATGAACAGCCACGTATCGAAAAGGAAATGGCTGCGCGCAAAGCAGCACAAATAGAGGCTGCCAAGAACAAACCGGCAGCTGTTCCAGGCCAAGTGCCTGCCACCAGTGGCCAGGGGGCGACCGTTCCGTCACCCACCCTTCAAACAGTAGTGCCATCCGTTCCTGGCAGTGGCGCGCCGGTTCCAACCGCCCCTGTCGTGGGGATCCCCGTGAAACCATCGGGCCCCTCGCGCGCTTCGATTTTACAAAAAGCGCCCCGGGTGCAAATCAATTCAAATCGTCTAATTGGGTCGATTCAACTCAAAGGCGGTCAGTTTGACGACCTCACCTTTACCAGCTATCGGGAAACGCTCGATAAATCGAGCCCAGCAATCACGTTGCTGTCACCCACTGGCACCAAGAACCCTTACTATGCACAATTCGGCTGGGTTTCCGCAAACGCGAGCGTCAAATTACCAACCCCCGAAACTGTCTGGACGGCAGACCGGACAGCCCTGTCCCCTAAACAGCCTCTGACACTTAGATGGGATAATGGCCAGGGTGTAAAATTCAAACGGACAATCTTGCTTGATGAAAACTACATGTTTTCGGTCACGCAATCAGTTGAAAATAATAGCGGCAAAGCCATTACGCTGTACCCTTACGGTCTGGTTTCCCGCACCGGGACGCCCGAAACGCTGGGATTCTTCATTTTGCATGAAGGATTACTCGGTGTCTTCAATGGCCAACTGAAAGAACTCGATTACGACGATGTTCAAGAGGCGAAAACGATCACTCAACGGAGCAAAGGTGGCTGGATCGGTATCACCGACAAGTACTGGCTCACCGCGCTTATCCCCAATCAAAAATCCGACATACAAACCAATTTTCGCCATAACCTGCAATTAAATAAAGACAAGTATCAGGTCGATTATCTCGGCGACCCGCAGGTTATTCCGGCTGGCGGGTCAGGATCCGTCAGCAACCGGTTATTCGCCGGAGCCAAAGAAGTTAAACTTCTGGATGCCTATGAAGAAAATCTCGGCATTTCGCGCTTTGATCTCGCAATTGATTTTGGTTGGTTCTATTTCCTGACCAAGCCGATTTTCTACGTCCTGCTGTGGTTTGCTGATCACATCGGAAATTATGGGCTGGCCATTCTGCTGCTCACGGTTTTGATCAAACTGGCCTTTTTCCCGCTCGCCAATAAATCCTACCGCGCCATGAGCAGGCTCAAGCAATTGCAGCCAAAAATGACCAAGCTGCGCGACCGGCATAAGGATGACCGGGCCAAAATGAACGAAGCGATGATGCAGCTTTATAAAAATGAAAAGGTCAATCCTGCTGCTGGTTGCTTCCCAATGCTCGTCCAGATTCCAGTGTTCTTTGCCTTGTACAAAGTGCTGTTTGTTTCCATTGAGATGCGCCATGCGCCGTTCTATGGCTGGATTCAGGACCTGTCGGCACCGGACCCGACGTCTGTTTTCAGCCTGTTTGGCCTTATCCCCTGGACGCCACCAGAATTCCTGCTCATTGGCATCTGGCCGATCCTGATGGGTATTACGATGTATCTGCAGCAGAAATTGAATCCGGCTCCGGCGGACCCAATGCAGGCGAAAATCTTTATGTTCCTGCCGATCATGTTCACCTTCATGCTGGCCCGTTTCCCAGCAGGACTCGTAATTTACTGGGCGTGGAACAATATTCTGTCGATTGCCCAGCAATGGGTCATCATGCGGCGCATGGGGGTCAAGGTTAACCCCTGACCCACCCAGCGTCCCAAACAGGGACAGCGAAATGTCACAGCAAGCGACTGACGGAATTGTCGCCGATCCGGAACAGATTGAGTTCGGAAGAAAGCTCTTCGCGGGTAGCTGTGAGTTTTTCGCGGGCTCTACCAAACTGGAAAATTTGCCGCCACCGGGATTACCCGAAATTGCCTTTGCCGGTAGATCCAACGTCGGAAAGTCCAGTCTCATTAACGCGCTGACCGGACAGACAACACTCGCCCGCACCTCACGAACACCGGGACGAACCCAGCAACTCAATTTTTTCAATCTGGGCGACCGCATGGCGCTGGTCGATATGCCGGGCTATGGATACGCGCGGGCATCAAAGTCGCGCATACGGGATTGGACGACCCTGATGCATGATTATTTAAAAGGCCGCGTTACGCTACATCGGCTATGTCTGTTGGTTGATGCCCGTCATGGCATCAAGGAATCCGACGAAACATTGATGAATGAGCTGGACCAGGCGGCGGTGGTTTATCAGATCGTGCTCACTAAAGCCGATAAGGTATCCAGGACAGCCCTCGTAGAGTTTTCGAAAACATTCGATGCAATGCGGAAGAAACACCCCGCTGGTCATCCAGATATTATTGCGACAAGTGCCCGCAAAAACATAGGTATCCAGGAGCTTCGTACGTCGCTCGCAGCGCTGGCAGCGCCCCAGCAATTCATATAAAGTGCCGCGCGTTTAAGAAACGAGTAGATCGATGGCTACATCAAAAGAAAAAAAATTAGGCGAACAAAGCGCCCAGAATAAAAGGCTGGAGAAAGCGAGAACCCTTTCCGAAGCCTTGCCCTATATGCGCGCCTATGCCGGCAAAACCTTTGTCGTCAAATATGGTGGGCATGCGATGGGCGACCCTGAGCTGGCGAAACTTTTCGCCCGCGATATCGTTTTGCTCAAACAGGTCGGGATCAATCCGATCGTTGTCCATGGTGGCGGCCCGCAAATCGGCAACATGCTTGAACGGCTAAAGATCAAAAGCTCCTTCATTGATGGTTTGCGGGTGACGGATGCAGCGACCGTTGAAGTCGTTGAAATGGTCCTCGCCGGCAGTATCAACAAACAGGTGGTTGGCGCTATTAATGAAGCCGGCGGCACGGCCATTGGCCTGTCGGGGAAAGACGGTAACCTGATTCAGGCCAGAAAACTAAAGCGGAAAAAGCGCGATCCAGATTCGAACATCGAGAAAGTTGTTGATCTCGGCTTTGTCGGCGACCCGGTCGCCATCAATGCTGGTGTTCTGGAAGAGCTCGCCTCCTCCGACATCATCCCTGTCATTGCGCCATTAGGAACCGGCCCCAAAGGCGTCACCTATAACATCAACGCCGATACGGCAGCCGGCGCCATCGCTGCTGCTGTCGGCGCTTCCCGCTTGCTAATGCTCACGGACGTCAAAGGTGTACTTGATAAAAAGGGTGATCTTATCGCGGAGATGACAGCGTCTCAGGGACGCACCAACATCCGCAACGGAACAATCAAAGGCGGCATGATTCCCAAGACAGAGACATGCCTTGATGCCGTTAAAGGTGGCGTTGAAGCTGCAGTCATTCTTGATGGACGCGTCCCACATGCCTTAATCCTCGAAATATTTACCGAACATGGTGTCGGTACACTTATCCGCCAGGCTCCCAAGCGTCGGAAGAAACGGTAATCGCGGTCTTTCCCCTATGACGGATGCAATGGTTCGAACGTCTGATCACGCCGTGATCTTTGATCTCGACGGAACCCTGGTAGACACCTTACCGGACCTCCACGTCGCTTTGAATCGCGTGCTTGAGGAAGAGGGACTGCAAACCTTAGACCCGACCGAAACACGATTGATGATTGGCGGCGGTGCCCGAAACCTTATCGAACTCGCATTTCAAAAACGCCAAATAGCTGCACAAGACACCCGAATTGAAGAGGGTTTCGATCGCTTTCTTGAATATTATGGGGCTGAACCAACCGTTCATTCTCGTCCTTATCCAGGTGTTCTAGAAGCTCTCATCTCCCTTTCTGCCAGGGGAACCGCACTTGGGGTCTGTACCAACAAACCTCAGGACATGACGGACCAGGTTCTGCAAGGGTTGCAACTCGCTCGCTTCTTTGGTGATGCGGTGATTGGGGGAGATGCTCTTTCCATCCGCAAACCCGATGCTGGACATTTACTGGCTGTCGTCGAGAAAACAGGCCGCCCCCCCGAGAAAACTTTCATGGTCGGCGATAGCGAAACCGATGTTGGCGCTGCCCGAAACGCCGGCATACCCATCGTCGCAGTTGATTTTGGCTATACAGCTCTGAGGCCGGAACAATTGAAAGCCGATATTGTCATATCGCATTTTGACGAGCTGCTGCCTGCACTCACGTCGCTGGGCTTCAACGCCTGACCTGTCTGTCTATTCGTAATGTAGAGATTCTGCAGACGAGGTGCGCACGGCAACGACCGCCGGATAAATTGCTGCAACCAGACAGGTCCCAATGCAAATGAGCGAGATAAGTCCCGTCGCTTGGAATGACACCAAAAAGCGATAATCAAACAAGGTAAAGTGGTCGAGAAATGAGACGCTGACGGCGCCCAGGATATTCCCGATGATTGCCGCGAGAAAGGCACCGACAAATCCCACGATTAGCCCTTCTGCGATAAGCATTTTAATAATCTGTAATCGATCCATGCCA
>CALIBP010000207.1 GCA_938048165.1 uncultured Alphaproteobacteria bacterium
TCCGGTCGATGCTGCTATCGCGGATGCCGCCCTAAATCGATTAGAAGTTGATGCTCTTGGTCTTGATGCGATGGACCGGCGTTATCTTCGGACGATCTGCGAGAATTATGGTGGTGGTCCGGTTGGCGTGGAAACGTTGGCCGCCGCGTTGTCAGAGCAGCGCGATGCTATTGAAGAGGTGATCGAGCCATTTCTTATACAGCAGGGGCTGGTCCAGCGGACGCCGCGTGGTCGGGTTGTGACAGCGCGCGGATTTGATCATATCGGGCTAAAAGCCGACAAAGAGGTGATCTCGCAGCTCGAATTACTGGCGATAGAGAGTAGCAACATGGAGTCAGGCAACGACGATGGCGATTCCTGACGCAGGTGTGATCGAGAATGGAGCTCATGTCTATCCGGTTCGGGTCTATTTTGAAGACACGGATAGTGGTGGGATTGTCTATTACGCAAATTATCTCAGATATGCGGAGCGTGCCCGCACGGAAATGTTACGCTGTGTCGGTTATCCGCATGCCAAGATGATGTCTGAGAAGAATTTGGTTTTTGCGGTTCGGCGTTGTGAGGTCGATTATATCAAACCCGCTCATCTCGATGATGCTCTTGAAATATACAGCGGTAATGTCGAAATCAAAGCGGCGAGTCTATGGATAGATCAGACAATAAGACGGAAGGGCGATGATATCGCGCAACTTCATGTGCGCCTGGCCTGCGTCGGTGATGCAGGGAAGCCTAAACGTTTGCCGAGTGAATTACGTGACGTATTTTTGCCACTTTTGGCAGTTAATAACTCGAAGTATTAAGGACGGGATCGAGATATGGAACAAACAGCGGTAGCATCCGCCGCCATCGTCGGGTCGGTGGCACATGACCTCTCTGTCTGGGGATTGTTTCTCCAGGCCGATATCATCGTCAAACTTGTGATGATTATTCTGGTTCTCGCCTCGTTTTGGTGTTGGGCGATTATATTCGAGAAGATAATCCGCATGCGGCGGCTTGCAGCGCAAGCAGAAGAATTTGAAGAAGCGTTCTGGTCTGGTGGGTCTTTGGAAGACCTTTATGACAGGATAGATAATCGACCAAAGGAACCAATGTCGTCGGTCTTTACAGCAGCGATGCGGGAATGGCGACGGTCTGCGTCGAAAGGACTTTCGGAAACTTCTCAAAAAGCAAGCCTGGCGCAACGAATTGAGCGGGTCATGCATGTGACCATGGGGCGTGAAATAGAAGGGTTGGAACGTAACATGTCCTTTCTGGCGACCGTCGGTTCTACCGCCCCGTTTATCGGGTTGTTCGGCACCGTTTGGGGAATCATGAACAGTTTCCAGGCCATTGCCCAATCCAAGGATACTTCTTTAGCCGTTGTGGCTCCTGGTATCGCGGAAGCATTGTTTGCCACTGCGCTGGGTCTGGTCGCCGCAATTCCAGCCGTTGTGGCCTATAACAAGCTTTCCACTGATCTTGGACGTTATGCTGCCCGGCTTGAAGCATTTTGCAATGAATTTAGTGCCATTCTGTCACGACAGTTCGAGGAGTCTGACTGATCATGGCGATGAATGTAGGATCACGGGGCGGTGGAAGGCCTGGGCAACTCGGCAGGAGTTATCGTCGGGCACCGATGAGTGAAATTAACGTGACACCGCTCGTTGATGTCATGTTGGTTCTGCTGATCGTCTTTATGGTAACGGCACCACTCCTGACCGTCGGTGTTCCGGTTGATCTGCCGGAGACATCAGCCAACCGGATTGTTGGTCAGGATGAGCCGTTGGTCATAAGCGTCAACAGCGATGGTGGCATATTTTTGCAGGACACAGAAGTAAAGCTGGATCAGTTGATCCCGCGCCTTACGGCAATCACTGAAAACAAAAAGGATGCGCGAATTTTTCTCCGTGGCGATCAGGCCATAGCATACGGCCGGGTCATGTCGGTAATGGGAGCCCTTAATCAGGCTGGCTTTAACAAAGTTGCTCTTATTACGCAGGCGCTCGGTAAGAAGGCCGGTCAGGGTACGCGGTGAGGTATGAAACGTGCAGCGATCATTTCGGCAATTCTGCACGTCCTTGTGGTTGCTGTCGCCTATTTTGGGTTACCAATTTTGTTCGATCCGCCAAAGATCGATACCAGTCCGCCAATGGCCGTCGAAATAGTCATGCCGGAAGAAGTGCCAAAAAAATCGGTTCCCAAGCCGGCTGCTCAACCCGAACCGGAGCCTGTTGTTCCATCACCACCGCCACCGTTAGATGTCGCGGTACCGCCACCACCTCCTTTGGCAATGCCCGAACCCGCCCCGGAGCCAGTGCCTCCGCCGCCGAAAGTGAAGCTAAAACCCAAACCAAAACCGAAGCCCAAAATGGTGAAGAAGGCCAAGCCGAAAAAACCGGCAAAGGTCGCACGGGTTGCTCCAAAGCCGAAACGCAAACCACCGCCGCCCGACGAGTTTCGAAAACTGCTCAAGGATCTGACCAAGCGCAAGAAACCTGCCCCCAAGGTCGTCAAGGAGATCCCAAAGGTCGCCAAGTCACAGCCGACACCCGTTCAATCCGCCTATGCGCGTCGGCAGATGGAAAACGAATTATCCAAACTGGTTCGGCAACAGATCGTTCCGTGTTGGAATATTCCCGGCGGGGCAAAAGACGCCCAGAAAATGAAAATCGGGGTCCGAATCCGGCTCAATCACGAAGGTGCGTTGATCGGTGCGCCGCGGGTGATCGACAGAAACCGGTTCAACAGCGATCCATCGTTCCGGGTTGTGGCAGAAAGTGCCGTTCGCGCACTTTTGAATCCACGTTGCAGCCCTTTGCGGTTACCCTATGGCCAATACGAGATATGGAAGGACATTACGTTCAATTTTGATCCCAGCGAAGCGTTGGGTCCGTAGCGTCAAATTTGAACTAAGGTGAGATGATGAGGAATATCAAGAGAGTCACTCGATACCGGATTTCATTACCGCTCGTTGCCTTGTCGGCGCTTTTTTTGCTGTCGATCGCCAGCCCGACACATGCGGAGCTCAAGGTTGATATTACCAGCGGTAAAATTGAACCCCTTCCAATTGCTCTTCCGGATTTTTTTGGAAATGGGGCGCAAGCCCATACGTTGGGACGGGATATTGCAGCTGTGGTATCGGCTAATCTCGAACGGTCGGGCTTGTTCAGGCTTATCGATCGCAAGGCATTTATTCAGGCTCGCAGCTCTCTCCGGATACGCCCCAAATTCCCCTCGTGGCGACAAATCAATGCGCAGGCATTAGTTGTTGGGAGCACCGAAGTCAGACCTAATGGTCAGTTGCGCGTGGAATTTCGGCTGTGGGATGTGTTCGCAGGGCAGCAGCTTGTTGGCTTGCGGACAGATACAGAGCCTCAGAATTGGCGGCGGGTGGCTCACATCATCGCTGATGCCATTTATAAGCGGATCACCGGCGAACAGGGTTATTTCGATACGCGCGTGGTCTATGTAGCAGAGTCAGGACCCGCGGAGAAACGCGTGAAGAGACTCGCCATTATGGATCAGGATGGTGCCAACCATCGTTATTTAACGAGTGGTGCGGAACTCGTTTTGACTCCCCGTTTTTCGCCCACTGCACAGGAAATCACTTATCTCGAATATCGAGGTGGGCGACCGAGGGTGTATATTTTTAATATTGATACCGGGCAACGAGAGGCCTTGGGTGATTTCCCGGGGATGACATTTGCGCCTCGTTTTTCGCCAAGCGGTAAAAGAGTTATTATGTCGATGGCGCAGGACGGTAACTCCGACATTTTTGTCATGGACCTGCCAACACGCAGGGTTAGCCGACTGACGAGCCATCCGTCGATTGATACTTCTCCCTCCTTTTCGCCGGATGGCAGGCGGGTAGTCTTTAATTCGGATCGCGGCGGTCGGCAGCAAATTTATGTCATGGATTCAGACGGCGGTAATCCCAAAAGGATCAGCTTCGGGAATGGGCGATATGCGACTCCCGTGTGGTCGCCACGCGGCGACCTTATTGCCTTTACAAAAATTACCCAGGGCGAGTTCTTTATCGGTGTTATGCGGCCAAATGGCGGCGGTGAGCGCCTCCTGGCGAAAGGCTTTCTTGTTGAAGGGCCGACCTGGTCACCAAATGGCCGTGTACTGATGTTTTTCCGTCAGGCACGTGCTGGTGCGGGTGGCGGAAAACCAAAATTATATTCGGTGGATCTCACGGGATTCAACGAGCGCGAAATCAGAACGCCGACGGCAGGGTCTGATCCGGCCTGGTCGCCGCCGAAACGATAGCTGGATTGTGATTTGAAAACCGTTGAGTATTTGGAAGAAGGTCTGCTTCGAAAGGTGATCAAGCCTTTATTGAATCGTGGAGTAGGCTTATGTTTTTTGGGAAGATGTGTTCATGAGAGGGACGTCAGATATGCACTGGAAAATCCTTGTTACGGTAATAGCCGGGCTCGCGCTCGGCGCGTGCGAAACCACTTCGGATAACGCTGGATCAGCTCAAGGTGGCGGTAGCGCTACTGGGCAAGGTTCGTCTTCGGGGGGCAGCGGTAGCAGTTCACCACAAGTTTCCAGTCTTGCTCCCGGTGGCGTTCCGGCAGGAAGCCAGGAGGATCTGGTCACCAATATCGGTGATCGCGTATTTTTCGGTCTTGATAGTGTTTCCCTGTCGGCGGAGGCACGGGCAACACTTGAGAAGCAAGCCGAATGGCTTCGCCGGAATCAGGGGGTGACAATTACAATAGCGGGCCACGCTGATGAACGTGGCACACGCGAATACAATCTTGCCCTTGGTGATCGCCGCGCAACAGCGGTTCGCGACTATCTTGTTGCTCTTGGGCTAGATCAAAACCGGGTGAAAACCGTCAGTTACGGTAAAGAACGACCGGTTGATGCACGATCTGCAGAAGATGCGTGGTCAAAGAACCGGCGTAGTGTAACGACGGTAAATTAGTGACGGAAAGACTGGCGGCACAGGTGATGACGGCAGTCGGCGATAATTGCGGAACTGAGTCATGATGATGTCATCGCGTAGAGCGGTTTGGATCAAACCAATTTTGGTGGCGGCGGCGGTATTCTCTACCACCTTTGTTCTCTACCCGGTGCAGGCGCAGAACTCACAGGATTTGATCAATCGGTTGCAGCGGATGCAGACTGAACTGACGACGTTGCAGCAACATGTTTATCA
>CALIBP010000208.1 GCA_938048165.1 uncultured Alphaproteobacteria bacterium
CTAGGTAATCTTGGTTCACGATGGACCCCTTTTTACACTCATGTCCGGATGCAGCTCTATAAACCTCTGTGACGAGAAAGACTCAACTCACATTCAAGCCTGCAGCCTGTTTTCCTAGTCCGAGAAGTTGCAAGCATCGCAACTTCCAAAACCACCCTGAAGCAACAAGTGCCATAAAAATTAATCTAATCAAGGTAAAAAACATGCCGAATTCACTTTTAAGGCCTGATTACCCAGTTTTTTAAATAAATATTTAACTGAATTCGTTAGATATCATGCAAAAGGCTCTAATTGCTAGCAAAATAGATAACATAAATAATTTTATTGGTTTTGTATTAAGATCGTAATTAAACTTATAAGTGTATATCAAAGATGATATCACTCGCATGAGGGGGTTTTGAAACCATCGCATTCCGCCTAAACAGTGTATCAAATCTTGGAACCATAATTGGTGTAAATTAGAGATGCCCAGCTTTCCCCGAACCAGACTTCGCAGAAACCGCGCTTCGTCTTTTGTGCGTGCATTGGTCGCCGAAAACCGTGTCAGTGCCTCCGACCTTATCCTGCCCGTTTTCGTGACTGACGCCGCCGAGAGTTCAGAAGTGGCTTCAATGCCCGGAACTTTCAGGAACACGCTGGCCGACGCCGCTCGACTGGCAGAGCGCGCGCTGTCGTTGGGTGTACCCGCTCTGGCCCTGTTTCCAGAAGTCGACCCAGCACTCAAGACGCCTGATTGTTCGGAAAGCTGGCGTGAAGATAACCTCATCAACCGCACCGTCAGACTTCTGAAGACCGAGTTTCCTGATCTGGGCATTATCACCGATGTCGCTTTCGACCCCTATAACCCCAAAGGTCACGACGGCTATCTCGTCGACGGCGTGGTGGTGAACGATGAAACTGTCACGGCGCTGGTGAAGCAGGCCCTTTCGCTGGCCGAGGCTGGTGCCGATATCGTAGCGCCGTCAGATATGATGGACGGGCGCGTGGGCGCGATCCGGGATGGTTTGGACGCCGAAGGTCACACCAACGTTGGAATCATGTCCTACGCCGTGAAGTACGCCAGTGCCTATTACGGGCCATTCCGCGATGCGATTGGCAGTTCCGGGGCGCTCAAGGGCGATAAAAAGACCTACCAGATGGATACGGCCAATGCCCTTGAAGGACTTCGCGAAGTCGAAATGGACATCGAAGAGGGCGCGGACACGGTCATGGTCAAGCCCGGATTGCCCTATCTGGACATGGTGACTCGGGTAAAGGAAACCTTTGGCGTGCCAACTTTCGCCTATCAGGTCAGTGGCGAATACGCGCAAATCATGGCGGCGTGTCAGAACGGCTGGCTCGATCACGATAAGG
The DNA here is from genome assembly GCA_938048165.1 of uncultured Alphaproteobacteria bacterium. Lineage (GTDB taxonomy): Bacteria > Pseudomonadota > Alphaproteobacteria > MPNO01 > UBA2964 > UBA2964. Next base: position 1,354 of record CALIBP010000208.1, read on the forward strand.
TCTGGCTGGAAACTTTGCTGTCATTCAAACGCGCTGGCGCGGACGGGGTCCTGTCCTACGGCGCTTTGAAAGTTGCTGAATTGCTGCGTGAAGGGGCCTGACGTTACACGACCAAGAACCAGCCATGCGACCTTGCAGGACTGGTTTGTGGGATAAATGCTTGGCGTCTGTGCTCTGGGTCGTTTATAGCCCCACTTCATGTTTCGGAGCGAACACCGTTCGCGCCGCCTTTTGCTTTTTGATTTGGATGTTCGAAGATGGCTGTTCCAAAGTCCAAAGTGACCCGTTCCCGCCGCGGTATGCGCCGTTCACACGACGCAATCACCTTCGGCAACCACGCAGAGTGCTCGAACTGTGGTGAGCTTAAGCGCCCACACCACGTTTGCCTTTCCTGCGGTCACTATGATTCCAAGGAAGTTGTTGCTGTCGACGTCTAAGTCGCAACAGCTGCCTGAGTGATTTAGGGTCGTGGAACATCTTCACGGCCCTTTTTGCTGTCCACAATTAAGAGCTTTGTGACTGCCAACAACGCTTGCACAAGGCTGGACAAAAATGGTTATCTTTCCCGAACAGGGAATGAGGGTAACAACGAGCATGACTTTGACCTTGGCTGTCGATGCCATGGGCGGCGACGATGCGCCCGGCATCGTAATCCGCGGCCTGGCTATTGCGGCTGAAAAACACCCAAACCTGCACTTTCTGGTATTCGGTCGCGAGGATCTGCTCAATCCTCTGTTCGATCAACACCCGCTGCTGTCTGGTCGATACACGCTCACAAACTGTGAAGTTGTCATTACTGGCGACGACAAGCCTGCCAATGCGCTGCGTGGTGGCATGCGTGACAGCTCCATGCGCCGCGCCATCGAAGCGGTGAAGCAGGGTGAGGCACAGGCGGTTATCTCCGCCGGTAATACCGGCGCGCTGATGGCGCTGGCCAAAGTGCTGTTGCGCATGGTGCCCGGCGTGGATCGCCCTGCCATTGCTTCGCCTTTACCGACAGCAAAGGGTCAGTCGGTCGTCCTCGATCTGGGGGCGAATGTGCAATGCGACGAGCGCAACCTGCTTCAATTCGGCATCATGGGTGCCCTGTATGCGCGTTTTCTGTTCGGCAAGGAGCGCCCAACAATCGGCTTGCTGAACATTGGCTCCGAAGAGCAGAAAGGGCATGAAGTCTTGCAAGTCGCTGCCGACTTGATGCGGGACAGCAAATCCCTGCCTGGCGAATTTCACGGATTTATTGAAGCAGACGATATTGCCGCCGGTACGACGGATGTTGTTGTCACCGATGGCTTTACCGGCAACGTCGCGCTGAAAACCACCGAAGGCGTGGGCCGATTGATTTCCGGCATGGTGCGTGAAGCCTTCCAATCCGGCATTTTCAGCCGCATCGGTTATCTCTTTGCCATGCCAGCAATGGCCCGCCTGCGTCAGCGTCTGGATCCACGGACTTACAATGGTGGAATGTTCGTTGGCTTGGGCGGCATTTGCGTCAAATCGCACGGCGGAACGGACGATATTGGTTTTGCCAACGCCGTAAGCGTCTCAGTCGAACTTATGGCCGGTGATTTCCAGTCAAAAATAGCTCAAGCCATTGCCGATGCCGGTGATTCGTTCGGTCTTCAGACCGACGCGGGCTAACGAAAGCCCCCCGTTTGATCAACACCACATCCCTGATTGCTTACGTTCTGACAGCCGGCATTCTGTTGATTATTCCGGGGCCGACGATCCTCACCGTTGTGGCTTATGGCTTGCGCGTCGGTAAAAAGGCAGCATGGGCCAGCACAGCCGGCGTTGTTCTGGGTGATCTCACCGCTATCGTGGTCTGCCTTACCGGGCTGGGGGCGATTTTGGCCGTTAGTCCGTCAGTCTATGGGGCGATAAAATGGGTCGGAGTGGCTTACCTGGTTTATATCGCTGTCCAAACCTGGCGGGAAAGCAACCAAATCGGCAACGCCACAGCAACTCAGGTGTCTGCGCCAGAGGTGTCAGAGCAGATCCATTTTTCCAAGGTGTTTATGCAGACATTTATTGTGACTGCCCTAAACCCCAAGGGCATCGTGTTTTTCCTGGCCTTTATTCCGCAGTTTGTTGACCCAGCACTCGCATATTGGCCGCAGGTTACGATCTATGGACTGATTTTCGTCTTTCTGGGTGGGCTGAACGCTTTGGTCTATG
>CALIBP010000209.1 GCA_938048165.1 uncultured Alphaproteobacteria bacterium
TTCTTCCATCGAAGGCGAAATCCGCAACATCACCGAATTCGGTCTGTTCGTTGGTCTCGAAGGCGACATCGACGGCATGGTTCACCTGTCCGACATCGACTGGAACCGTGTGGGCGAAGAAGCCGTCAAGGACTACACCAAGGGCGAATCCGTTTCTGCCAAGGTCCTCGACGTTGACGTTGAGAAAGAGCGTATCTCTCTCGGCATCAAGCAGCTCGAAGACGATCCATTTGCAAACGCAATGGACGGCCTGAAGCGCGGTCAGGTGGTAACCACCGTGATCACGCAAGTGCAGGACAATGGCATCGAAGTGCAGGTGTCTGACGGTGTGACGGGCTTCATCCGCCGCTCCGATCTGGCACGTGACCGCGATGACCAGCGGACGGATCGCTTTGCAGTCGGTGAGAAAGTGGACGCCAAGATTACGGCCATCGACTCAAAGACGCGCAAGATCTCTCTGTCCATCAAGGCACGTGAGACCGAAGAAGAGCAGGAAGCCATGGCCGAGTACGGTTCCACGGATTCCGGTGCATCCCTGGGTGATATTCTGGGTGAAGCGCTCAAGAAGGGTCGCAACTAAGAGCCACAGGTTCTAACGCAGGTTTGCGGCGCAGTTGGGGACTGTGCCGCAGACAGCGACCCGCCTATCGGAACTAACGCCAGAGAGCTTGGGGGAAACCATGACAAAATCTGAGCTTATCCAACTTGTCGCTTCTGATAACCCGCATCTTTATCTGCGGGATATCACCAAGATCGTTAACACGGTTTTTGACGAGATCACCGAAGGGCTGACCCAGGGTGATCGGATCGAACTGCGCGGTTTTGGGGCCTTTTCTGTGAAGGTTCGCAGGGCAAGAACAGGCCGCAACCCGCGTTCGGGCGAGCCGGTCGAAGTTTCAGAAAAGGCCATACCTTACTTCAAAACGGGCAAGCAGCTTCATGAGCGCTTGAACGACAGCGAAGCCAAAGACTAGGCCAGACGATAAAGAGGAGACTTCGGTCTCCTTTTTTTGTCGCTCAGGCTGGCTGGGGCCATAGAAGTCAAAGTCGCGATTCAAGGCTTTGCATCAGTCAGGTTTATCTGTCATTTAAGGAACGGAACACGACCAAGCAAACGACCGCTTGGGGGCTTACGGGAAGAGCCACTCCATGCGCGCATCACGTCGCGCCCACCATACAAGGAGATCGTCCCAAATGATCCGTTTTGTATCCTCTATTATCTTCATTTTCTTTGCATCCGTTCTGATCTGGTTTGTTGTGTCCAACACACAGGATGCGACCCTTCGCCTTGCCATTCTTGCACCTGAAGGCCTTGTGCAGCCGATGGCAATCTGGATCATCGCGACCTGCGTTGTGAGCTTTGTGTTGGGCGTCCTGTTTGTCTGGGTACAGGCGAGTTCCCGTCGTTCTGCGCTTCGGAAAGCCAACCGGTCGTTGAACAAGACACAGGATGACCTTGACCGCCTGCGCGCTGATATGGTTGACCGGGAAGCAGAAATCGTGCGCCTTGAAGAGCAAATTGCTGCTCTGAAGACCATCGACCAGCCGGTGGAGGAAGTGCAGCTCCAACCCTTACCAGCGATTTAGTGACCGTGAGATTTGTTTCAGCTTCAGAAATTGAAATAGCGCTTGACCAAAAAAGCCTGATTGAGGCGCTGCGACGTGCTTTCCGCATGGGCGCAACCGCCCGTCCTTTCGAGGCTCCGCTGCGGAACCGTTTTCTTGTTGAAAACGTGCACGAGCAGCCAACGATTCTCCTCAATATGCCGTCGTGGCAGATTGACGGAGATCTCGGGGTGAAGTTGGTAACAGTCAATGAAGGAAACCCCGCCAAAGGACTTCCTTTGGTTCAGGGCGTGTATCTCTTCATGGATGCGAGCACGGGCAAAATGCGTGGGGTGCTTGAGGCTGAATCCATCACGGCGAAGCGGACATCAGCCGCGTCTGCGCTTGCCTCCAGTTATTTGTCGCGAACGGACTCCTCACGCCTGCTTGTCGTTGGAGCGGGCGCTTTGGCCCGCCATTTCATTGACGCTCATCGGGCGGTACGGCCTATCAAGGATGTGCTGGTCTGGAACCGTACGCCCAAGCGCGCGCATGATTTGGTGTCCAAGTACAAGTTGCAGGATGATGCCAAAGAGTTGGATAGCATCGGCGTGACAGAAGACCTCAAAGCCGCAGTCGAAGGCGCTGACATCGTTTCCTGCATTACCGCCAGCAGTGAGCCTGTGATCTTCGGGGACTGGGTTCGCCCGGGAACACACATCGACCTCGTAGGGGCCTTTTCACCGGAAAACAGAGAGTCGGACGACAAGTTGATCCAGAAGGCGCGGCTGTTTGTCGATACGCGGACGGGTGCTCTGGCGGAAGCTGGTGATCTCATTATTCCAATGAACAAGGGATTGATTACCAAAGACGACGTGGCGGCTGATCTGTTTGATCTTACCCAGGGTGAGCGGGACGGACGCCGGTATTATGAGCAGATTACGCTGTTCAAGAACTGCGGCTCCGCCATTGAAGACCTTGTGGCTGCACGGCTTGCCTACCAGCGAACCTAGCGGACTCCCAGGTCTCTGACGACAAACTGCCCGTTCCTGCCGTTGACTACCACGTCGTAACGCTTGCCCACCTCAAAACCATCTGGACCGGGATCAAGCTTTAGCGATTTGGTGAAGGCCTTCACCGGTCCGCAGGATTGTCCCAGCTTGCGCAGGTCAAGACTTCGAACCGCGATGCCAAAGGTATCGCCGATGCGCGCAGACTGCTTCAGGTCCGCTTGCTTGCATCCACTGACGATTGTACCGGACACAATCAAAATCATCTCCGAACCACCATCCCAGCCCCGGCGCGTATCAACGCGGGCACCGGTAATCTTCAGGCCATCTTCGTTTCGACTATACATCTCACCCAACCGCGCCTGAGCATAAGGATTGTCGGTGGACAAATATCCCGCAGGGGGGACAGGCGGTTGAAAGCCAAGTTGGGGGGCTGAGTCAGGGCCATCGATGGGGTCTGGCACCGGGCCGTGTCCCGTTGGACGACACGCCCCTAGTTGCAGGTCGCTTGCTCCAGCCTTTCGCGCCCAGCACGCGTTATCAAAGGTCTGACGGAAGTTTCCGCACCTGCCGGGTCCAAGACCGCAAAAAGAGGGTTCAACATAGGCACATACGGGGTCAAAAGTGCGCTCACATCCCGCGTCCGGCGCGGTTTCACCACAGGCGGTCAGGCTTAGAGCTGCTAATGCAGGAAGCACAAGATTTCGAAATGAACGAGTGCGGGCCATGGTATCTGGGGTCACGACGATTGTGAGAAAATTTTATCGGACTTTCCCTCTAATCTTGCAACACCCTTGCCACTTTCTCGTTTCAATAAATAAAATACACTAAGTTAGTAGAAATTCAGGCTGCTAAAGGCGCCTCGATCCACATGCTTAAAGGGTGATCCAGCCGATGAGCAGGAACATGCCGAACACCCAGCCTGTGATCTGCTCGCCTTTGAATGTCCGGAGGCTGTCCGCTGGGTCGTCCAGATTGGTCCGCTGAACTTGAAAGGCCATCCGCCCGGTCACGACCAGCAGTCCCAGGAGGCAGATAAAGAATGGCACTGAAAAGCCGAGGTATAGCAGGCAAAAAAACCAGAAAACCGCCGCTACAAAGTATGAAAGTTGTATCGCCCGTTTGCTGTTATCACCGAATTTAAGGGCCGTGGAGCGCACGCCGACAATGGCATCATCGGATTTGTCCTGATGGGCATAGACGGTGTCATAGCCAAAAGTCCAGGCGATGCAGCCGAGGTAAAGCAGGACCATCGGCCATTGGAATTGCTCGGAAACCGCGGCCCAGCCGATCAATGCGCCGAAATTAAAAGTTAACCCTAGAACGGCTTGAGGATAGTCCGTGACCCGTTTTGCTAGTGGGTAAAGGATGACTGGCACCATAGAAACCAGTCCCAAGAAAATTCCCAGAGGCTTCATTTGCAAAAGAATGAGCAATCCGAGAACCAGCAGCAGGATGAGGAAACTTAAAGCTTGAGGCATCGAAACGGCGCCGGAAGCCAAGGGACGCCCTCGGGTTCGCTCCACCTGTCGATCCAGATCGCGGTCCCACATATCATTGATCACGCAGCCCGCGCCTCGCATGACAATGGACCCCACGAATAGGAGAAAGATAACCCAGGCCACGCGGCCAAATGAAACGTCAGGATTGAGCAATCCTGCCAACAAGGCCGCCCACAAACCGGGAATAAACAGAAGGTAAGCACCAATCGGGCGGTCAAGCCGCATCAGCCGGGTATAGGGTCGCGTCCATTCGGGTAGAAGGCGATCAAACCAAGTTGAGGCTTGAATATCCGTGTAAGCCGTCTTTTCTTGGGACGGATTTTTTGCCATTTGAGAGCGTTCCTTTTGTCTCCGATCCAGACCACCATAAGCGAGGGGTCATGACCAAGCCTAAACGTCCCACAGTAAGGGTCTTCGTTGAAGAGGACTTGGCCGAAGGGCAGTCCCTCATTTTACCGGAAGGACCGTCGCATTACCTGCGCAATGTGATGCGGAAAAGCGAGGGGGCGGAGATTGGGCTGTTCAACGGGCGCTCACCCGAGTTTCGAACCACGCTGTCCAAAGTTGGCAAGAAGGCTGTAGAGGTTGAGGTTCACGACGTTGTTCTACCGTTTGAGCCACTTCAACCGCTGACCCTGCTTTTTTCACCAATCAAGCGCACACCAATGGAGCTTCTGATTGCCAAGGCTACGGAACTTGGCGTGACAGCGTTCCAGCCTGTTTTGATGGATCACACGCAGTCTGAGCGGATGAAAACCGACCGTTTGATTTCAATCGCGATAGAGGCGGCGGAACAATGTGAGCGTCTGACGATTCCGGATTTTCTGGACCCTTTACCCATGAAAACTGTTGTTGAGCGGTTCGACGGGAAAATTGGTGCAGCATTTGAAACCAGCGCCTTTCGACCTGCTCGTGAGGTTTTGGAAGGTATAGGCACCCTTGGTGGTTTGATGATTGGCCCTGAGGGTGGATTTAGTCCTAACGAATTGGTGTGGCTGGGAAATCAGGGCCACGTTTGTGGTCTGAGTTTGGGACCCCGTATCTTAAAAGCCGAAACTGCCGGAATCGCTTTGCTCTCTCTCTATCAGGCGTTGAATGGGGATTGGAGCAAGCTTCCCGATTTTAGAGGGCCAGAATAGCTTTTTGAGACGTTAGTTTTTCTTGACCAATTCGCGTGTCCGACCCATTTGCAGATCAGAAACTTGAGGAAGAGGAAAGCTGGTGTCTGCACCGCCTTCTGGGAAGTCCACACCGATCGAGTCACGTGATGATCTGGTTTACGCTCTGGAAAAGGGCAACAAGCCTGAGGACCAGTGGCGCATTGGGACTGAGCACGAGAAGTTCCCTTTCTCCCTGCACGATTTTAGTCCCATCGCCTATGAAGAACCCCACCCCGATCAGGGCGGCGTTCGGGACCTGTTGCAAGCTCTGGCGCTTGAATTCGGTTGGACCCCTTTGCTTGAGGGTGAGAACGTCATTGCCCTGACCAAGGACGGCGCGAATATCTCGCTGGAACCAGGCGGCCAGTTTGAGCTTTCCGGAGCGCCCCTGGTCAATCTGCATCAAACCTGTTCCGAGGTTCACACCCATCTTCATGAAGTTGAAACCGTTGCCCGGCCCTTGAATGTCGGCATGCTTGGTTTGGGCTCTCAACCGCTGTGGACGCGCGATGAAACGCCGTGGATGCCCAAGGGGCGATACCGCATCATGGGCGCTTACATGGAAAAGAAGGGTAAGCTTGGCCTCGATATGATGAAGGGGTCCACCACCATTCAGGTGAACCTCGATTTTTCCTCTGAGGCGGACATGGTGAAAAAGCTGCGGGTGTCTCTCGCGCTGCAGCCCGTCGCAACGGCGATTTTTGCCAACTCGCCGTTCACGGAAGGGAAGCTCAACGGCTACCAATCCTATCGCGGTGCCATTTGGCAGGATACGGATCCGGATCGGTCAGGAAGCCTCGACTTTGCTTTTGAGGATGGCATGGGTTTCGAGCGCTATGTCGACTATGCACTCGATGTTCCGATGTACTTTATCTATCGCGACGGCGGCTACCTGGATGCTACTGGCCTCTCTTTCCGCGACTTCATGGACCGGAAGCTGCCTTTGCGTCCGGGTGAAATGCCGATGAAAACGGACTGGGATGACCACCTGACCACACTGTTCCCTGACGTGCGGCTTAAGTCATTCCTGGAGATGCGCGGCGCTGACGGCGGGCCTTGGCGGAATATCTGCGCGTTGCCAGCGTTCTGGGTGGGTTTGCTTTATAATGGCGAAGCGCTGGATGCGGCTTGGGATTTGGTCAAACAGTGGACCAAGGAAGACCGACGGATGTTGGCGTTGAATGCGCCAAAAGATGGGTTGCACGGCGAAGTCGCGGGGCGTTCCGTGCTAGACGTTGCTCGCGAAGTGGCAAAGCTCGCCCATGCAGGGCTGAAAAAACGGGCAATGGCCGGTAAAGTTTCTGCAGACGAAACCGAGTACCTCGAACCTGTCCTCGGATGGTTGGAAGCCGGACGATCGCCTGCCGATCGCCTGATTGAAAAGTTCAAAGGCGAATGGCAGGGCGATATTCGAAAAGTCTTTGAAGAAGAAGCGTACTAGGCAACCAGCCTGCGGTTAGCCCCGACGCTCTAAAACTTAACCTTTGCTCCCAAGCCAAAGGTGAAACCGTTCAGGGCCGTGTCGCGGACGGTAGAGCTGGTCACGATATCCACGTCGAGATCCGTGGATCCGATATATCCGACTTCGGTCAGGAACTTGAAGTTGCCCCCGAAGTCGTATTCTCCCACGCCTTTGACCTGATACACCAAACCTGTACCGCGGTTTTTGATGCCATTGCTATCCTGCAGGGTGTATTGGCCGTAGCCAAGGCCCCCGCCAAGCTTGAACTGCGCGTTCGTCGAAGGCTGAAATTTGTAAAACAGGTTACCGAATACAGAGAGCAAGCGAATCTCGTCTGCCGGCACCGATAGAACCGGAACACCAGCAATGGCGCGATAGTCGACATCACCGGTGTAGCTGGACATCTCCAGCTCCGCATCAACCTCTGGCAATAACTCCAGACCAGCAGCAGCAGAAAAGCCCAGACCGGGATTGACGTCAGCGGTGGAAATGAGCCCGGCTTCGTTTTCTTTCAGGTTCAACTCAAAGGTCGTGTTGAGTGAGACCTTGCCGTACCCTTTGATGGTTTGCGGCGAGATCGAATAGGTCAGCGTTTGTGACTGTGCCAAGCTTGCCATCAGCAAAGCGGCGAGCGTAAAAATTGCACCCATGAATCTCATGGTGACAGCTCCCAATAAAATAAATTTCTTAAAATCAGGCCGATGCTTAAATTGAAGCATCGATTCTTAAAATATGATGCAAAGTGCAAAAACTTTTCTT
>CALIBP010000210.1 GCA_938048165.1 uncultured Alphaproteobacteria bacterium
TCTTACTGGTCGTGGTATGGGCATGCGGGCGCAACGCTATTCGATGATCGTCAAAGATGGCGTGATCGAGAAACTCAACGTCGAAGAAGGCGGTGCCTTTGAAGTTTCCAGCGCCGAACATATGCTCGGCCAGCTCTAAGCCGGCCGCGTTCTACAATGACGGCGGTCCTGGATTGGGCTGCCGTTTTTTTGTGCTCTGTTGGCTATAGACAATTGGATAGGATCGGGACACCAATAGAGAAATAAATCGAGGAAGACTGAAAATGCGGGCAATAGGAATTATGGAATTTGGAGGGCCAGAGGCGCTTGAACTGGTTGATGTGCCGGAAGTCCATGCGGGGCCCGGTGAGGTACGTATCAGGGTCCGCGCAGCAACGGTCAATCCAACGGACGTTATGACCCGGAATGGCACACGCGCGGAACAACAGAAAGTTGATCCACCGCCCTATGTCCCCGGCATGGATATTGCCGGCACCGTCGATGAAGTTGGTGACGGCGTTACTGGCTTAAAATCCGGCGACGCGGTGATGGGAATGGTGATAACCAAGGCCAGTCACGGTGGCTATCGCGAACAGATCGTCCTCAACGCAAAATCCGTGGTTTTGGCACCGACAGGCAAGAGTCTTGTTGAGGCTGCGACCCTGCCGATGAACGGTTTGACGGCACGTCGATCGCTGGACCTTCTTGCTTTGTCGGCAGGTCAGACTCTCGCTGTAACTGGCTCTGCGGGTGCCTACGGCGGTTATGTCATTCAGCTCGCCAAAGCGGACGGGCTCACTGTCATTGCCGATGCGTCAGAAGCCGATGACGCCCTGATTAAATCTCTTGGCGCGGATATTGTGGTGCGTCGAGGAAACGATGTTGCGACGCGAATCCTCGAACATTTTCCCGATGGCGTCGATGGGCTGGCGGATGGCGCTGTCCTCAAAGAGCTGGCCATTCCAGCAGTGCGCGATGACGGCTCTTTTACCTCTGTGCGCGGCTACGAGGGTGATGGCCAGCGGGGTATTAGCTTCACCAGGACCTTTGTCCGTGAATATGATGGTGAGACCGAGAAACTCGATATTCTGCGGCAATTGGTGGAAGATGGTGCGATCACCTTACGCGTGGCAGACACATTCAAACCCGAAGAAGCCCCGGACGCACATCGTCGACTGGAAGCAGGCGGCACAAGAGGGCGGCTGGTGATTGAATTTTGATGTAGGAGCAATCTGCTTCCTTCGACTTTCCGGCCATTCGACGTTACAGTTGATTTTATGGAACGTAGACTCGCCGCGATCGTTGCCGCCGATATGGTTGGTTTTAGTAACCAGATGCAGCACGATGAAACAGGCACACTGGCGAGACTAAAGCGCGTTCGAGCAGACTTCATTGATCCCGCGATTTCCATTAACCGGGGCCGTATATTCAAGACGATGGGTGACGGATTTCTGGCAGAATTTGCCAGTGCCATTGATGCGTTCAATGCCGCGGTTGCTATTCAAAAGGCAATTGCAGAGGACAATATGTCTCATGACGCCGGTCAGCAGTGTCAGTTCCGCATCGGCATTAGTATTGGCGACATTATTGTTGAAGAGAACGGAGATGTGTTTGGCGATGGCGTCAATATTGTGGCGCGTCTGGAGCCGCTGGCGCCGTCTGGAGGCATTGTGGTTTCAAATGCCTTGCGCGAACAACTCTGGAACAAGGTTGAGCAACATTTGGTGCCGCTCGGTACTCAACATCTTAAGAATATTACGGAAGGTATAGATGTTTACCATGTGGTGGATAAAGGAGAGGTCGTTGATCCACCGAGACGTGAAGCCGATGTAAAAGCATCGGATAGAGCTGGACCATTGCTGGCTATCCTGCCTTTTGAGAATATGAGCGCGGACCCTGATCAGGCCTATCTCGGAGACGGTATTACCGAGGATCTTATTACATCGTTATCTCAAATCGGGCATTTATCCATCCTGTCCCGGAACGCGGCGTTCTCCTTTAAAAATCGGCAAATATCTGTAGGTGATATCGGGACTGAGCTGGGTGTAAAATTTGTCGTTACTGGCAGTTTACGAAAATCCGGAAATCGAATTCGAATTACCGCATGGCTTACAGATACAGAAACGGATGTTCAGATTTGGTCGGACCGATATGACCGGTAGCTCGAAGATATTTTTGCGATTCAGGATGAAATAACGCTGACGATAGCGACAGAGTTACAGGTCGAGCTAACCGAGGGCGAACAAGCGAAATTACGATATACGACGACGGATAATTTAGCGGCGTGGACGGCCTTTACGCGGGGTATCACCTGCTTTCGCAATATAAGTGCTGACAGCTATGTGCAGGCTCGGAAATATTTTACGGCGGCGTTAGAAGCCGATCCAAATTCGAGCAAGATACACGCAATGCTCGCTTGTACACATGCGATTGAAGGATGATTTTTGTGGACTGAGGACCCCGAGAAATCAATGCAACAGGTCAAGGAATTGGCTGACCGTGCCTTAGAGATTGATCCAGATAACGCCGATGCCTGGGGAGCGCTTGGCTATAGGCATATGGGCAGAGGGGAGCTGGATGAGTCCATTGCGGCGTATGGGCAGGCGGTTTCCCGAGCACCATATCATGCAGACCTTCATGCCCTCTTTGCTCTTTACCTTTGCAGAGAAACCAGATGAGGTCATCGTTGCGGTAAAACGCGCTGTCGAACTTAACCCTCTCGATCCCGGCTGGTATTCGGGTGTTTTGGGGCGTGCTTTAAGATATGCGCGTCGTTTTGACGAGGCGCTGACTATTCTCAACGACTATAATCAGCGAAATCCAGGGTTTGGGGTGGTCGATATTGTTTTGACTTATGCCGATATGGGCGACGTCGAGAAATCCCGGCAATATGCTGGCATCCTGTTATCCACCCGCCCTGAGTTTACAGTTTCCAATTGGGCGCTAACCCAAAACTGCCTCGACCCAGATCGTCTTGCTAGGGACAAACGATCATTGTTGGATGCCAATCTCCCGGAATGACGTTGCCAGGGAAATTACGAGACTAAAGCCATCGGCGCACTTTCGCTTGATACTCCCGATAGGCGTCACCGAACTTGCCGTCGAGATAGCGCTCCTCGCGGGCGATGACGCCGTAATGCAGGACAATCAGACAGGGGATAATCAGGGCCAGTGTCGCGGTCTTGCCAAAGACAATAGCGACCCCGACATAGAGGAGCGTGGCGGCGAGATACATTGGATTGCGCGAAAACCGGTAAGGGCCATCCGTGACGATGGTCGTCGCTGGTTTTCGGACATCGACATGGGTCTTTGCTTTTACAAACCGCGCGATGGCCCAGCCAACGATCAGAAACCCAATCACCACCAGAACCCAACCGGCGCGATGCGGGAATCCGTGAAATTCCATCGAATGGCTCAGCGCCCGGTCGGTAATGATGCCTATGACAAAAAACGTTGCGAAAATGACCGGCGGAAAGGTCATTACTTCCGGTGAATCGGGCTCGGTGGGCTGGTTTGCGGGGTTTTCCGTCATGCGCTGTTTCGCGCCTCGTCAACTCCGCGCCGCGCTAATTCATCGGCGCGCTCATTCTCGGGATGGCCGGCATGGCCTTTTACCCAACGCCATTCGACATCGTGTTTACTAACCGCTTCGTCGAGCGCTTGCCAGAGATCGACATTCTTTACAGGCTTCTTTGCCGCGGTTTTCCAATTACGCGCTTTCCAGCCGCTAATCCAGCTGGTGATACCGTCTTTCACATAAGTGCTATCGGTATAGAGGATTACGGAAACCCCCCGATTCAGAGTTTCTAGCGCTTGGATGGCGGCGGTGAGTTCCATCCGGTTATTCGTGGTGTCTGCTTCACCACCCCAGATTTCTCGTTCCTTGCCGCGCCACCGCAGGATCGCTCCCCAGCCACCGGGGCCAGGATTGCCGCTACAGGCGCCATCGGTAAAGATCTCTACCGCGGTGGATTGCTGGTCTTCGGCTGCGGTGTCATCTGTCATCGTCGCAATTATCCGTTCCCTAGCCCGTAAGCGTCAGGTCCATCGGCCTTCTGATGAAACTGCAGTTTTTTGAGGTATTCCAGTGGATCCTTGGGATGAACCAGCGCGCCTTCAGGATGGTTGAGTAAATCATAGAGGCGGGTGAGCAAGAATCGCAGGGCACTGCCTCGGGCGAGGAGAGGAAGGGCGTCCAATTCCTGAGGCTCCAAGGCGCGTATCGTTGTATAGCCGTCTATAAGATTACGCGCTTTCGTGATATTGAAACTGCCATCATCCTCAAAACACCAGGCATTCAGGCAAATCGCGATCTCATAAGCGAAAGAGCCATTGCAGGCGAAATAGAAATCGATAACACCGCTAAGATCGTTCTGATGAAAAAAGACGTTATCCGGAAAAAGGTCAGCATGGATGATCCCCGATGGTAGGTCATCGGGCCAGTTTTCTTCCAGAAATGCCAGCTCGGCTCCAATCTTGGTAGCGAGTCCGGCTTGTATTTCGTTGGCACGTTCTTTCATTTGCGCAAAAAGATCCAGCCAGCCAGACCGATCAAGCCCGTTCTTGCGGCTGAGCGCAAAACTTTCCGCCGCTAAATGCAATTTTGCGGCGGCGCCACCAACCCCGCTGCAATGTTCCGGGGTGACCCGTTTAGGCCACAGGCCGGACAGGAAGCTTGTGAGAGCGGCAGGTCGGCCACATAGGTCTCGTAGGGCTTCGCCATCACGACCATGGATCGGCGTTGGACAGGGAAAATTCCGCGCGGCGAGATGGTCCATCAGCCCTAAAAAGAAGGGGAGGTCCTTGGGGTCAACGCGTTTTTCATACAGTGTCAGAATGAAATTGTTGCGATCTGTCTGGAGCAAATAGTTCGAGTTTTCGACCCCTTCCGCTATGCCCTTGCATGATTGAACCTCGCCGATGTCATATTCCGCGACGAAGGCCTCTAAGTCATCGTCGGAAACTTCGGTGTAAACGGCCATAAGACGGTAACAGTTCTATTCGCTAGGCAGACAATGCGCGGGGCAGGCTGAAATGAACATCTTCAGAAGTGACCGTGATTTCTTTTAGTTCGACATCAAAATTGTCTCTAAGCATTGAAATAAGTTCCTGAACCAACAGTTCAGGCGCTGAGGCACCGGCAGTTACACCAAGAGTGTCGACATCGTTCAGAAAGTCCATGTCGAGCTCGCTTGCGCGTCCGATCAAAATCGATTTTGGACAGCCTGCTGCTTTGGCCACTTCCGCCAACCGGTTTGAATTCGATGAGTTAGGTGCCCCCAATACAACAAAGGCATCACAATTTGGCGTTAGCGCTTTAACGGCGGCCTGCCGATTGGTCGTCGCGTAACAAATATCTTCCTTGCGTGGCGATTCGATATTGGGAAAACGTTTCTCAAGGGCAGCAATAATATCTGCCGTGTCATCGACCGATAGGGTCGTCTGGGTGACAAAGGACAGGTTGTCCGGGTCGGGCACCTCCACCGTATTCGCCTGTTCAACATTTTCGACCAGGAGGATCTGGCCTTTCGGCAATTGGCCAAGCGTCCCAATGACTTCAGGATGGCCCGCATGACCAATGAGGATCACCGTACGGCCTTCCCCGCGATGCCGTTTAGCGTCAACATGGACCTTGGTAACGAGAGGGCAGGTCGCATCAATATGCACCATATTGCGGCGCTCTGCCGCTTCGGGAACGGATTTGGGAACACCGTGCGCCGAAAAAATTACCGGTGCATCCTCCGGGACTTCATCCAGCTCTTCGACAAAAATAGCCCCTTTTTCGCGCAGTTCATCGACGACGTACTTGTTATGAACGATCTCGTGTCGGACATAGACAGGGGCGCCGAATTTCTCCAGTGACTTTTCTACGATCTCAATAGCGCGATCTACACCGGCGCAAAAACCGCGTGGACCAGCCAGCTGGATGGTGAGTTTTCGTTTCGACATTTTCCAGTTTTGTCCCATCGTTCAAAGTTAGTCGTAATATGTTGCTTTGCTTGAGAAAACTCAACACCTCCTCTAGTTTTTGCCGTATAAAACAATGACGCTGCGCCGGATAGCTGAAATAGGCTGGCCGCTTCCAGCGAATGAAAGGATGAGGAATGACTGAACCCGTTATTGCACAAAAAGAACCTTGCGGTGTTGATGTGGAGGAAGGTAACGAATACTGGTGGTGTGCCTGTGGCAAGAGCGCCTCTCAACCTTTCTGCGATGGTTCACACAAAGGGACTGGGCTCTCGCCGATGCAATATGTCGCCAAACGGAACCAGACCGTATGGTTCTGCGGTTGCAAAAAGACAACGAGCGCGCCGACATGTGACGGCACTCACAACGACCTCTAACAACGGCTCCAACGCGTGAAATCATTTTTCTTTGGGCGGCAACGCCACCAGTTACAGCGAAATCTTCTGCGTTGGTGTGCTGTCGCCACAATCCTTCCGGTTTTATCCGCCTGCGGTTCGGGTGCCTTTGGGCCAAAAACTCCACCGCCACGCTGTCCGGAAGTATTGCTGTTAAAGCACGCTAACAGCGTCACCTACTTCAAACCAGGTCCAGGCAGGGATATCACTGATGTGTTGGCGACGGCTGCCATCGTCGATTTTAGGGGTGAGTGCGAATATAACCGAAAGCGGACAAAGGTGAATATTGTCCTCAATGTTGAATTCGACGTACGGCGCGGCCCTGCGGATAGAACCAAGGCGACTGATTTCCGTTACTTTGTCGCCATTCCAAAGTTTCACCCCGCGCCACAGGGTAAAAGTATTTTTCCTATGCGGGCACAATTTCGGGGGAACCAGACCCGATTAAATCTACTTGACGAAGTTCGTCTCGAAATTCCGATGCCACCCTTTCCCAAGGTTGATGACTATACGATCTATATGGGCATACAGCTTACGCCTCAGCAGCTCGAATATAATCGGTTGCATGCGAATAGGACGCTACGGCGCTAGGCACGAGCCATACACTATTGGGCCATCTCAGCGAGGGGTTTCGTTTAGGGCTTGTTCTCTATGCGTCGGAATGTGCCGAAAACATTCAGATTCATGATTCGGTCGCGGGCGGCCATAGAGCATCCTGTATTTACTTTCTCGGATGCCAAATAAATATCCAGACTTACTATTGTTTGGGTGTTTTGCTCGACGTGCCAGGCTATCGGCTTCCCACCTTTGTAGGCACAGTCTCCACTGCATATCAGCAACCCCCCTTCGAGAAACTCCCAGGTCATGTTTGCGGCTGTGTGCTGCCATTGACCCTCCAGTTTGGGCACCGGACACCCGGATCCAAAATTGGTTCCCAGAAAACCCTGTGCGTTATTCCAGGGTGAAACGGCAATGAACAAAACAATGATGAGTATTCTGCATACGTTGCTGGTCATGCTGGGCGCCATCGAACTATACGGGTGTGAGTATACCCAAACTATAATTGCAAAACCTGATACGGGATAGACGCTGCGATAAGTTCACCAATGACGTGCGTTCACGTCTCCACCGCAGAAACCTGGCAACAGAACTCAGTGTAGTTTGGCGGGAAGTTCGGCGATGGCGCTGTCTATCAGCTGCGCTGCAGCGGCATCATCAAGTTGCTCGGTGAGAACGCGTTGGGTGGCGGAAACCGCAACCTCAATTGCGGTATTGCGAACGGCCTGCATTGCATCAGCTTCCGCTTGTGCAATCTTATCCAGCGCCAGCTGCTCGCGGCGTTTAAGGGAATCTGCCAAAGCATCTGCGGCTTCTTTTGCCGTGCGTTCGACTTCGGCCTGCGCATTGGCCAACATTTCATCGACTTCACGGGTCGCGTCACGTTGTCTGCGTTGATAGTCGGCGAGCAGGCTCTGGAGTTCTTCGCGGAGGCTTGCGGCTTCATCAAGACTTGCCTTGATCTTTTCGGCGCGTCCGTCCAACCCTGTGGTAATTGCTTTCAAGGCCGGTTTGGCGAGTATACCCATTAACAGCAAGAAGCCTACGGCAACCCAAAATTCAGGTGTTTGCAAAGCCGCCATTAGTGACGCTCCTCATCCAATATCGATGCGACCGCTTTTTCAGCGTCAGCCTCTGATATATCCCGACCAATCAGTTTGCCCGCTGCCGCTTGGGTGACGTCTGTCGCAACGGTCCGGATATTTGCCATGGCCTGTTCTTTTGCCGCATTAATGCGGGCTTCGGCCTCGGAAGTCTGGGCGTTAAGCTTCTCCGTCAGAGCGGCATGCTGTGCGGCCGCTTCGGCGGCCATTTTTTCGCTAGCGGCACGGATCGTTTCCTGCGCCTTATTGCGGCCCTCGGCGACGGTTTTTTCATACGCTTCCCGGACGTCTTCCGCGTCTTTTTTAAGCTTCTCTGCCTTTTCCAGGTCGTCGTCAATGCGTTCCTGTCTGTCTTGCAGGATGCTGCCGATTTTAGGCAACGCAATTTTCCACATTGCCAGATAGAGCAGGACGAACGTCACCAGCAGCCAAAATAGCTGTGGTGCAAATGTCGATGGGTCTAGTTGGGGCATGCTCGTTTGTCTCCGCAGAGGGTGCCGGAAAATCCGGCACCATTGATCAAAACGTGATCAGAATACGAAGAGCAGGAGCAGGGCAACAACCAGCGCGTACAGCGCGATGGCTTCAACCAGGGCGAACCCGATCCAGGTCATCGCCGTAACGTTCTCGGCAGCGGCCGGATTACGAGCGACGGAGGAGATGAAGGCGGCAAAGATATTACCAATACCGATGCCGGCCCCGATAACGCCAATAGCGGCAAGACCCGCACCGATTAGTTTAGCTGCAGCAGCTTCCATAGTTCTATTCCTTTCTTCTTTCGTTCTTTTCCTGCTCTGCGCTTAATGCAGATGCAGGGCATCATTGATGTAAAAGCAGGTTAAAATTGTGAACACATAGGCCTGCAGGAAAGCGATCAGCAGTTCGAGCCCGGTGAGGGCAACGACAAAGGCGAACGGCAGGACACCGCCAATAACACCCATACTGACGACAAAGCCGGCAAACACTTTCAACATCGTGTGGCCTGCGGTCAAATTCGCAAACAACCGGACGGAAAGGCTGATTGGTCGCGATAAATAGGAAATAATTTCGATAGGGATCATCAGCGGCCACAAAACCACCGAGACACCGGGTGGCACGAAGAAGCTGAAGAAATGGAACCCGTGCTTTATAAAACCCAGCACGGTCACGCCGATAAAGACGGCGAGGGCCATCGCGAACGTTACGATGATGTGGCTGGTAAAGGTAAAGCTGTACGGGATCATGCCAAGCATGTTGCCGAACAGGATGAACATAAAGAGGGTGAAAACCAGCGGGAAGTACTTACGACCCTCAGAGCCAACCGTGTCGCGCAGGAGATTGGCGACGAACTCGTAGGATATTTCCGCCATTGATTGCCAGCGTCCTGGAACCAGCGCACGTTGCCGCATGCCCAAAACGAGGAACAACGTCACCAACACCAGTGTGAGGGACATAAAGAGCGCAGAGTTCGTAAAAGATACATCGACCTCGCCCATTTTAAGGGGGATCAGGGTCTTAATCTCGAACTGCGCGAGCGGGCCGTGGCTTTCCGCTGCCAATTTAACCTCTCCGCCGGCTTACTGTGCCGGACCGTCAGAATTATTACTGCCGTCATCCCGTCTGTAACCGACACCTTGTCCGATCCCGGTCGCAACACGATAGACATTCATTAACCCAGCCGCAGCGCCTAACACAAAGAAAAGCAGCATAAACCAGGGGTTTGTGTCGAGCCAGTAATCAAGTAGCAAGCCAATGCCAACACCAATCACCAGTGACGAAACAATCTCGACACCAAGTCGCATGGCCAAGGCGAGGCCGCTACGACGAGACCCGTTGGGACCAGATTTAGCATCCGATTGCTCGGCTGCCTGTCGCGCCTTCCTTAACCTCGCATCAATATCCTGCTCATGCGCGGATTTCTTCTGCTCGGTCATGGCCAGATACGCCTTTCCCGCCCCTCAAAGCGGAGGCACCATAGGGGCCGGTCCGAACCCTGTCAAGGGTCAAAACCGAAAAGATAAACCATTGAAATATATAAGAAAAAAACGTTCTTCGTCGGAATCGATCAAGCGCTTTGGCGAAGCTCATCTGCGGCCTGCAAATCGACCGAAACAAGTTGCGATACACCCTGTTCGCTCATCGTGACGCCAAACAGCCTGTCCATCCGTGACATTGTCAGCCGGTGATGGGTGATGATCAGGAAACGCGTGCCCGTTTGACCAGCGATTTCGTTGATTAACTGGCAAAAACGTTCAACATTCGCGTCATCAAGCGGCGCATCAACCTCATCGAGAACGCAGATCGGCGCTGGGTTGGTCAAAAAGACGGCAAACAGCAGGGCAATAGCGGTTAAGGCCTGCTCACCGCCCGACAGGAGTGAGAGAACCTGCATTTTCTTGCCGGGAGGGCTGGCCATAATCTCTAAACCGGCTTCCAGCGGGTCATCGGCTTCTGTCAAAGCCAAATGGGCTTTGCCGCCGCCAAACAGGCGAGTGAAAAGTTTTGTAAAATGGCCGTTTACCTCGTCAAAGGCGGCCAATAAACGTGTCCGGCCTTCGCGGTTCAGACTGGCGATACCTTGGCGCAGGCGGGCAATGGCAGAGATAAGGTCTTCACGTTCGGCGAGCATGACCTGGATGCGTTCATCAAGCTCTTCGGCTTCGGCTTCAGCCCGTAAATTGACCGCACCCATATTTTCGCGCTCACGTTTCAGCCGTTCGACGCGGACTTCAATAGCGTCGCGGGTTGGTAACTTATCGTCATCGGCAACACCGACCTCTTCGAGGGCGTTGGCGGGGGCGCAGCTGATGCGTTCTTCTGCACGCTCAACTATTACCGCTATTGCCTGGTCGATCTGTTCCTGCACCGCTTCGCAGCGGACGCGTTCTTCGCGGGCTTCGCCAAGTTTGGCTTCAGCTTCACGGAGCGCTTTGCCAGCCGCGGCCTGGATGGTTTCCCCTTCCGCGAGCGCATCGGCAGCGGCGCCACGGGATTGCTCTGCGGCGGCAATTTTTTCGAACAGTTCAGTCCGTTGTTCGGTGATCTGTTCGGGACGTGCGGTAAGCTTTGCAAGGGTTGCTTCCGCCGATTCAAGACGTTGCCGCAAGGCTTCAATCTGTTCGGCCGCATTATCGGCGCGGCGTTTCCAGGAGTCTTTTGCCCCTTCCATATCCGCGAGACGCTGGCGCCGGGAGCCAGCCTCGCCAACCAGCCGGTCATAGGCGCTCTGGCGTTCTGTCGCCGCTCTACGGGCTTCACTTAATTCGGCACGTAGTTGCGTAGCGGCTTCGCGACGTTCGGGAATATTCGTAAGCGCAGCAAGTTCGCGATTGGCCTGCTCGATGGCTGATTGCATTTCGGCATCATCTGTGCGCAAGGCCGCGGCATTCTCATCCGAGGAAACAATCTTCGACTGGGCTTCTGACAGTGTCCGGTTTTGTGCGGCTTCGCGGTCACGGATTTCCTGGAAGGCCCGGTCAGCCGTGCGAACGGTTTCACGCGCTGCCTGCTCCGTGGCCGTCGCAGCCTGTGCAGCCTCGTGACAGCTGTCAAATTTTGTCTGGAATTCCTCGACTGTCCGTGTGGCGCGATCAACTTCGGCGTGGAGATCCTTGAGACGGTTACGTTGTGTCAGGCGGGCTGCAGATCCTTCACTCGAGTCACCAAGAACTGTGTATCCATCCCAGCGCCACAAGCCACCATCCCGGCTTACCAGTCTTTGTCCTTGAACAAGCTCACCAGCCAGACGATTGCCATCGGCCTCGTCAACAACGATACCGATTTGTGAAAGCCGGCGTGTCAGTTCACTGGGGGCGCTGACAACGGCAGATAAGGGGGCGATTCCGCCAGGCAATGACGGCGGGGTCGTAAAGGCCGCTAAAGCGCGCCAATGAATTGGGGCCGCTTCATCATTAGGGGCATTGAGATCATCGCCGAGGGCGGTGGCAAGGGCCAGCTCGTATCCTGGCTCGACACTTAGGGCATCGATCATCGGCGGCCACAGGTCCGGATCGCCGACGGTTAGAAGAGCTTCCAGGGCTTCTTCTTCGGCTTTTAGCCGAGTGCGTTGAGTTTCAACGTCCTGTAGGGCACGCCGCGCCTCATTTTCGGTCGCCAGCGCCCTGGTGCGGTTCTCTTCGCAATCATCTGCGGTTTTACGGGCGGCTTCCAAATCACCGCGCAGTTTTTCCATCTCGGCTGTGAATTCGGCACCCGC
>CALIBP010000211.1 GCA_938048165.1 uncultured Alphaproteobacteria bacterium
CAATTCCAGCCGGAAGGACCGAACACAGCTCATCGATTCCTGGCTGTAGATAATCGACAACAACGATCGGCTCATCGTCTTTGGCACCGACTTCTTCGCGAATGCGACTCAACCGGTCACTTTCCGATTTCAGCTGGGCAACCCGAATAACATCCTCGTATGACATTCGAAGGGCCAACTGCCGTCCGGCTTCTGCCGTAACAGCACCGTCCCCACCGGCTTTGGTTTCGGCAATGAAAACGCCTGACAATCGATCAAGATATGCCGATGCATAGGCAACATCCTGATAACCGATAAGACGCGTGACACCTTCTCGCAAAATAGTATGACAGGGTTCAGGAAACTCCGTATGCAACCGGTGCGTGAGCGCCTCTGGCGTGGTTGGCCCTGTTCCTTTTCTTTCCATGACAGGACCAGCTTTCTCGGGTTCATCCGAAAAACTGTAATTCAGGCCAATTTCAAAGCCCTTAATATTTGGGCCAACTGCAATTCTTGACTCTTCAATAGCGCCCTTATAGTCCGCAACCGACATCGGCAACTGACCAATACCCGCCAAGACACCAAACAAGACTGCATTCAAACTCACGCCATTCGCCTCTGCGACCCGTCGCAAATCAGCAAGATAGGCGTGCTTGGTTCTTTCACGTGCCGCCTCGAACAACCGTTCGACATCATATCGACCGTCCGCCATATCACTGCGTTCCCCGATCGCATAAACGCGATGGGTGGACGCAATCAGATGGGTTCTATCGGGCGTAACAAATCCATTGGAAATCGCTCGGCCCGCTTCAGCAAACTCGCTCGCCAGCATAATGTCGATGTCACCGACACCTGGGTAAAGCGCCATTACCGGACGTTTGCCGCCAAGCTCAGCAATTGGGACTGGAAACACCTCTATATAATAGACCGTTGCACCGGTTCGCTGAGCGACCCCAGGAATTGACGTGCTTTGGACCGGATATCCCGCTCGCTGCGCCGCTGCGACGATCCATGTCGCAAGAACGCCGCCGCCTTCACCACCGATTGCGGACACCTGCAGCGTCGTCGGGCGCGTATCGTCTATAGCGACCACTATGACGCAACCGTTGACGATTTAGGTGACAATAATGCGATAACAGCGCTACGGACTTTCCACAGCAAGCGATCGAGAAGATTGGGATACCTGACGATCCGGGCCTCAAAGAAAGACGGGCACAACACAGCAGCGTGCGAAACTTCACCGCAAACACCACACCCAACGCAGTCGTTATTAACATGCGCAACTGGGTCCATCCGCAACGGATCAGAGGACGGTTTGATTGTTAGAGACGGACAACCGGATAAACGAATACAGGAATGATCCCCGGTGCAAACATCCTCATCGACACCGAAGCGAGTGCGCACATCACGCTTTCCTTCCTTGAGACGTTTTGCCACTTGCGGCTTAATACGACGCTGCCGCGCAAGCTGGCACTCCCCGTCAGCGATGATAACTTTCAATCCACCTTCTGCGGTCGTCATCGCCTTGCGCAAAGTCCTGACCATGCGGGAAATTGAATAAGTTCGGACGGTCTTGAGCCATCGTACGCCGAACCCACGCAGGACCTTCTCAATCGACATATCGCGCTTATTGCCATAGCGATCGCGTAAGCTCGAGGGCAGCAACTGCCAGCCGGTTGCTGAGGTATAACCATTCTTGACCACCAACAAGACGGCATCATTGCCATTGGCCTGCGCCGCGGCCACGCCGCTTGTCATGCCATTATGCCAGAACCCGCCATCACCCATGATGCTGATAACGCGCTTGTGAAAGCTTGGGGCCAGGCCAGCTGAGCTGGCAAGCCCTAACCCATAGCCCATCACCGTATTGCCAACATTGAAGGGGGGCAAAGCCGCAAAGGTGTGGCAGCCAATATCGGCGCTGATATGTGCCGGACCGAGTTCTTTTTCCAAAATCTTCAGAGCGCTAAAAATTGGTCGTTCCGGGCAACCCGTACAAAAGCTCGGCGTCCGCAACGGCAACCCGTCACCTAATATTTCTCGGGCACCATCTCGATCAGAGAACAGCTGATCAATATTCTGTAACGTAGCACTTAAGTTTAGTCCGGTGGGAGCGTGTTTCGATAAAAACCCGTGAACACCCTGTAACATCACCTCGGAGGTATATTCACCCGCCATCGGGAATACGTCTTTGCCGATGATCTTCGTATTTACATCTTTTTTCCGCAGAATCGCGTTAATAGCCTGTTCGATAAATTCCGGTTGCCCTTCTTCGACGACCAGCACGGCGTCTTTGCCTACGCAGAAATCTGCAATTTCGTCGGGCACCATGGGATATGTAACATTCATCACCAAAGTCGAGATGCGGCAATCACCATAGCTATCCGCGAGCCCAAATTGACGCAGCCCCCGCATCAAGGTGTTGTAGATTCCACCTTGAACGATAATCCCGATCTCCGGGACATCTCCCTCGAAATGCTCATTTAATTTGTTGTCAGCGATGTATTTGATCGCCGCTGGCAGGCGATGCTCGATCTTGTGTTTTTCTTGTGTGTATGTCGCCGGCGGCAAGCAGACGCGTGAGAAATCAAACTCCGCCGCCGGAATTTGGTTGTTCCGGGAATAGAGCGGATGGACATTGTCTTTTGCTTCGAAGTGACCATAGACATGACAGGCGCGAATACGGAGTTCCAAAACCGCCGGCATATTCGAGGCCTCGGATAATTTAAAGGCCTCCTCGACCATCCGGGTCATCGTTGGCAGTTCCGGTCTTGGATCCAGCAAGCACATTGTCGACTTCATGGCAAAAGCGTGCGTCCGCTCCTGAATGATGCTCGAGCCTTCGCCGTAATCCTCACCAACCACAATTAAAGCACCACCTTTGACGCCAGCAGAGGCCAGGTTGGATAATCCATCGGAGGCGACATTTGTCCCAACAACCGACTTCCATGTTACAGCACCCCTGATCGGGTAGTTGACAGACGCCGCGAGCATGGCCGCCGCCGATGCTTCATTGGCACAGACTTCGAAATGAATTCCCAGTTCATCGAGCAAAGGTTCCGCATCAGACAAAACATCCATCAGATGCGAAATCGGCGCGCCCTGATACCCGCCAACATAAGAAACACCTGACTGGAGCAGAGCTTTGGTGACACCAAGAATGCCCTCGCCATGGAACATGTCACCATCACCAAGCCGTAATGTCGTGACTTCTTTTTTGAACGAACGTTCCATCGTGAATTCACCTTCCCCGGAATAATCCCGAACATAACAGCGCAAGCGAACTGTTCAAACCTTCGTGGCTGTAATCCCGAAACCTTCCGATGCAATCTCGCTAGTTTGTTGAGTGCACAACAATTTACGATAAGATAGTATCACAAAAGAACATAGTTTACGGGAGCCACACGCCTTGCTCACTGGCGATATCCTAAAGCTTAGCGCTGAGCGCCACCCAAATCGCACCGCCTTGATCTGTGGTGATGATGAAATTTCTTATGGAGACCTTAGTAAAACAGCCAACCGTTTCGGCCATGCCATGTTACAGAATGACATCGGTAAAGGGACTAATTGGGCGATTATGGCGCGCAATTTGCCGGAATATGTCATAGCGCATTTTGGTGGTGCGCAAACCGGCGCCATGCTCGTCAATCTGATACCGGCTTATGCACCGGATGAGCTGATTAGAATATTAAGCCAGACGAAGGCTAAACTTATCGTTGTCGAGCAATCCTTTCAGGACAAAATTGCCAAGATTATTGATCAACTGCCCGAATTAAAGCACGTAATCGTAATCGGTGAACCCGCGCAGGAAAGTTGGACAGCGTTTGAGAGTTTTATAGCCGATCATCCAAATACACCTTGCAACGCTGACCTTGATGAGGCCGACCCCTTTGCCATGACCTTCACCGGCGGCACAACCGGATTGCCCAAAGGAGCGATGGTCAGCCACCAGGCGCGTTACGTGAGTTGCTACACCACTGCTATCGAACATGGCATTACTGAAGCTGACATCGTCTCGATGGTAACACCTTTCTACCACGCGATGGGTTCCCTGGTTTGGTTGCCAACAACGATATTTGTCGGTGCCACGGCAGTTATTCTGACAGGATGGGATGCAGATAATTTTGTTGAACAAACTGCCAAGCACGCTATCACCAGCACCTTTATGGTTCCGGTCCAGCTCCGACAGATTTTATCGGAGGATCATTTCGATGCCGACAAACTTAATAGCCTTACCAACATCGCCTGTGGCGGGGCGATAACCCCCGCTGACCTGGTCGCAGAGGTAAATCAGAAAATGCCACATGCGCGGTTTACCAATCACTATGGCCAGTCAGAGACAGGGCCGATCTGCATTTACCGCCCGACACACCCGCGGGACAAGGCAGATACAGTCGGGCGTATTGTATTGGGTGTCGACTTAAAAATTGTCGATTCCGATGGAAACGAGGTCGCTGTCGGCGAAACCGGTGAAATTATTTCTCGCGGGCCGTTCTTGATGTCTGGCTATTACAACAATGACGAAGAAACCAGCGCCTATTTTCCCAACGGCGATGGCTGGGGCTGGACCGGAGACCTCGCAAAAAAAGATGCCGACGGCTTCATAACTTTGGTGGGCAGATCAAAAGATATGATCGTCTCTGGCGGCGTCAATATTTACCCGCGCGAGGTTGAAATTGTTCTCGAAGGACATGAAGAGATTATCGATTGTACCGTCTTTGGCATTCCCGACGAACAGTGGGGCGAAGCCCTTGTCGCCTATGTTGTAACCGGCCCAGGTTCTGATTTAAATGAGAACGCAATCCTCGATCACTGCACCGAACACTTTGCGCGCTTCAAACGACCGAAACATATCCGGATCGTCGACAACATCGCCAAAACACCATCAGGCAAGGTGCAAAAACCGATCTTACGGGAAACCTTTTTGCGAGAGCTCAACGCGTCCTGATCGATATCACCCGCCTTGCAAGAAACGAGTTTCGGTGTGTTTAGGTAGAGTCCTGCGGCTCACCAGAATAGTTGCACCGGTTTCTGCTTTGATCGGATAGAGCTTCCGGGCCATATCAAAAAATCGCTCAGCCGCGCCGATAAATCCAAAATGCATCGGGATAACCATCCGCGGCGACACTTGCTCGATGACCGCCAGGGCCTGTTCGTGCTGAATGGTCATTCCACCATCGATCGGCACGAATAGAATATCAATCCGGCCAAGCTGTTTCAGCTGTTCCTTACTGAGAACATGATGCAAATGGCCGACGTGGGCAATACACAGATTAGAAATTTCAAAAACAAAGATGGAATTTCCATTGCCTTTGGGATCGCCATATTCACCAAGATTGGTGGGAATATTGAAAACCCTCAAATCCTTATGCCGCACGTCATGGCGTGCCATCCTCCCGGTCTCAATCGACCAACCGTGCAGGATAGTCTTGATCCTACGATCCGGTGACGGCGTATAATGGCTCTCATGGGAATTATTCATCGTCACAATATCGGGAATAAAATTTGGCGAATGCAAACCGTTAAAATCGGTGATCGCCGTAGCACCGCCAGGGGTCTCAATAATAAAGCTGGAGTGACCAATATAAGAGATACTGACCTGCCCCTTGGGGACCGCTGCTACAGTTAGGGGAAGAGGTCGGGCCGAGGCGAGCTGGAAAGGTGCTGGCTGTCCGACGAGCCCGAGAAGACAGGCCGCCATTGCAGTACCAGGCAACAGCATCAGGCCGCTGACTAAAATGGCGCCTAACGACGCTAAACAACACCGAATATCCCAATAGTCCGCAGACAAAAATTTCTTCACAGGCCCCTCCCTAAGAACACATCGCGACATCATTCTCATCGAAACAACGAACAGCATAAACCGCGTCCGGAGAAATGCCAGCACGTCTGCCCAAATGTAAATCCGTTCCTCAAGTAAAAGTGACTCGGCGTAATTTCCGCATGATCAATGGGGGTCTTACGCTCTGGGCTTCAAAGGGTTGTAAGTGAATGGCCGAAACCAACAGAATACTAGTCGTCGAAGATGATCCAGACATGCAACGCTCCCTGCTGGATCAACTCGCGCTCCATGAAGAATTCGACACCGTCGCCGCCGATGATGGCACCAGCGCTTTGGAGATCATCGGCAATGAGCATTTCGATATGATCCTTCTCGATGTCGGGCTTCCGGATATGGATGGGCGAGACACCTGCCGCCTTATTCGGCGCAAGGGCATTCATACACCGGTCATTATGTTAACGGGAATGGATAGCGACGCAGACATTATTCTCGGGATGGATGCGGGTGCCAATGACTACGTCATTAAGCCCTTCAAAATGGGTATATTGCTTGCCCGGGTTCGAGCTCATTTGAGGCAACATGAGGCCAGCGAGGATGCAGCTTTTAATTTGGGACCCTATAGCTTCAGACCCAGTATCCGGACTCTCACGCATCGCGACACCAAGCAGGAAATCCTGCTCAGCGACAAAGAATGTGCAATTCTGCGATATCTGTATCGCGCTGGCGGTAAGATCATTGGATGTGACACCTTATATAGCGAAGTGTGGAATCATGCCGCGCCACTGGCGACACACACACTACAAACGCACATATACCGGTTGCGGCAAAAGATTGAGCCAGATCCAGCGAATCCAATCATTCTGATATCGGAATCAGGAGGATACAGGGTTAAACGCTGAGTAGACGTTCCTCTCCTCATGCCATTGTCACGAAGAATTGAGAGGGAATTACTGGCGAAGGGCGCGGCCGGACGAGTAGCCTAGGCAAGTAGATTATTAAGTTTCAGGGCGGCTGACCCCGTCACATAAAAAATAAATCAACGGAGGGTACTCAAAATGAAACCAATGAAATCCCGATTACTGACGACAACGGTGATACCACTCGCCATGGCTGCAGGGTTTACCCTCGTGACCGTGGTAGAAGCACCGAAAGCTGTAGCCGGTCATCATCAGAAAGGCTGTAATCCTTGCGCAGCGAAACGGGGCTGCAATCCATGTGCGGCCAAGCGCGGCTGTAATCCCTGCGCTGCAAAGCGCGGCTGTAATCCCTGCGCTGCTAAACGCGGTTGCAATCCATGCGCCGCTAAGCGCGGCTGTAATCCCTGCGCTGCCAAGCGTGGCTGCAACCCATGCGCTGCAAAGCGCGGCTGTAATCCCTGCGCTGCAAAGCGCGGTTGCAACCCGTGCGGCGCAAATCCATGCAACCCTTGTGCAGCTGGAGCCGCATCCTATAGCAGCAAGTGCGTTGTACCTCGTCTTGCCAGCGCAAACCCCTGTGCTGCAAGGCGCGGGTGCAATCCTTGTGCCGCAAAGCGCGGATGTAACCCCTGTGCTGCAAAACGGGGCTGTAACCCTTGTGCCGCTAAACGTGGCTGCAATCCCTGCGCCGCAAAACGAGGCTGCAATCCTTGCGCAGCGAAACGCGGATGCAATCCTTGTGCCGCTAAAAGGGGCTGCAACCCCTGTGCCGCTAAACGTGGCTGCAATCCATGTGGCCCTTGTGGTGCTGCGCCAGCAGTCAAGTTGACCAAGGGCGAAACCATCGCCGTCTACAAATGTCTGCAGGGCGAAATGAAGGCTGCCTATTCCAAGTCAGACAATCTGTGGGCCAAATGGTATGCACATTGGAAGAAATTCTCGAACCAGCCTTATGTCTCCGCGACGCATGGCGGGCGCTTTGTCCACAACTACGCCAGCAAGAAGGCAAGTGGGCAGTATGCCAAGTTTGAGAATGTCGGAAAAATGACCCATGGTGGCGTTCTTGCCAAAGACAGCTTTACCGTTACGCCACAGGGTAAGGTTAGTGTCGGTCCGCTCTTCCTGATGGAAAAAATGAAGGCGGGCTTTAACAAGGCAAGTGGTGACTGGCGATATACGCTGATCATGCCACATGGCCAAACTGTTGGGACTACCAATGGCAAGGGATCGAAGAACGTCAAGTTCTGTATCGATTGCCATACTGCCGTTGCGGACAATCAGGACGCTATGTTCTTCCTGCCAGCGGAGTTCCGGGTGAAGTAAGTTTCATTCGCGCAAAGCAAAAGGGCCGGTCACTTGACCGGCCCTTTTTTATATCGAGCGATGTAGGGTTACTTATAACCCAGAATCTTCTTGGTTTCGTTCACGACATCATCCGGGGTCGCAATAATCCCATTGACGATTTTCTGAACAAACTTACCCGGCGCGGTGCCAATCAGCATGTTGCGTTTCTTGGTTTCCTCGAGAAAGCCTTTACTGGCAGCGGCTTTATCAAAAGCATCCCGCAACATCGCAACCCGGTCAGCCGGTGTGCCCGGTGGTGTTGCATAGGCGCGACCTACAGGCGCATAACCGGCGATAAAGCTCATGATCCGCTTCAACTTCTCTGTCTTGGCGAGTTCAACAATAGTCGGCACATCCGGTAAATCCGGATGGCGTTTTAGGGCCGTCAAGGCAACAGGCTTAATCAGCCCCTTCTTCAACCAATCTGCACGCCGGGCTTTCCAGCTATTCCATGCGCCAGGCTGATAGTTGCACTCGCCACGCTGCATGGCGATATTCTGGCGCGCTGAGCCCTGATAACCCGTCAGGATTTTCACGCTGATACCGGACGCCACAGAAAGCGCTTTCGCGTTGATATACCCTTGCGCGGCTTTACCTGCGGTACAGGCAATAATTGTTTCAAGCTTTGCATTTTTAAGCTTCGCAAGGTCACGGTCAGGCAAAGAGTTATAAAGCATATGGGCAGCATCCATGCTGACCAGCCGTCCGATATAGTTGAACTTGGAGGCATCATAGCGATACCCCGTCTTGCCTTTATTCAGACGCTGAAACAAAGCAGCGGTTTGCGACAGAAGCGACATATAGGTGCCATCCTTGGGCGCAACCTTATACATGTAGTTTGCTGCCTTAAGACCACCAGCACCCGGCATAAACTGCAGAATGATTGGCGGCGTATCCGGAATAAACTGCTTCATATGTTTCGCCAGGGTCGTGGAATAGAGGTGATAGCCACCGCCCGGGCCAAACGCGATAACAATCGTAATAACTTTATCCTTGTAAAACCCAGCAGCTTTCGCTGACTGGCTAGGCATGGCAACCGCCGCAATGACAGAAAGCGCTGCCGCCGCAATTGACGTCCTGAACACTTTAAAGCGCATTATGTCCTCCCATGAAAATGTCTCGTCAAAAAATGAATAAAATTCCCGAATAAAGCTAACAGATGCGGCATACGGCGCCTACCCCTACCCGTTTAATATTGACGCAGAACAACAACAAGACACGACGTACGAACACGTGTTTAACGCGGTTACGAAGAGACACCCGCTAAACGAATTCCAGCTTTTCTTTGACGTAGTGCTCGCTCATCGGTTTACGGAAGGCTTCCATCATTTCCCGATTGAGATCAACCGGCGGTTTCTGGTCAGCGGGGATAAGTGGTTCATAAACAACGTTGCCAATTTCTTCTGCGAAGGTGTCCTTTGCACGCTTGACCAAAGCAGGATTCGACAGCAAATCCACAACCGTGCCCGCGAGAGTTTTTGCCCCGGCAACGGATCCTTTATGAGCGATGGTCGTGGCCAGAGCCGCACCGCCAGCCCAATGATGAAATGGCACATTCGGCACATTGGACGGAAATCCAACACGGCCCATCGGGACTTTCCATGATACATCGCCACAATCATTTGACGGCGCGCGTTGCGCCGTAGGACCCAGCAAGGGCTTCACCTCCGTCTTCAAACCCTCCGGCGCGACATCCGCAGCACGTTGCAGTTTTTCAGCGAAGGCCTGTTCTTCGTCTGTCCAT